>JAFYML010000223.1 GCA_017556595.1 Bacteroides sp. | reverse complement strand
GATGACATTCGCCAGGTTTTGGTCTTCTAGACCTACATTGGCAGGAATGACTTCGTCGGCATTTGCTGGGGTATTGATATAAGTTTGCAAGTACTGCACCAAATTGATTTGGGTAGCGTTTGCGTTAAGTTGTTGTTCATAACGGGAGGTTTCCTGCAAGGCCATTTGGGCATCGGAGGTCAAGTCGGTCAAACGAGAACGTTGCTTGAAGCTTGCGAGATCATCTTCTGTGCTGCTCAATTCCTTATTAATAATGGAGATACGTTCTTCGATGAATTCAGCGGTCTTTTGAGCCACTTCGTTCTTTTCGTCATTGGCGTCCTGGTTATATACTTCAATCAGGCGATAGATGAAATCTATACCACGTTGCTTGATGGTGTTCTTTACATTTATTTGAGCAATAGTCGTGGTCTTTGAAGTAGGAGAAACACTTAAGTTGGTACAATAGTTCGAAGTTGCTGCAGTAGGTGTCGTGATAGTAGCTGTAAGTGATACAGGTTCTGTCAAGACAATCGTGGTGTCTGGCGTAAAGGTCAATACACCGATTTCGGTAGGGTAGGCGGTAGGCAATTGTTTGATAGTGGCCGTAAATTCCTTCTTTTCCTGTTCCTTGGTATATTCTACCTTGATCTTGAGCTGACGATTGGTATCGTAATTCATCTGTATTTTTACGACACTTTCCAATTTGTCGGCCTCTTCAGGATTCATGTATACCTTTACCGGTTCGTTCTTATAAAGCGGCTGATTATAGGCAAAATTACGTTCTTTACTATGGTTGATGTAAAGTTCTAAATCGGATACCACTTTTTTTACCATGGTATGCGACTGCAGAATGTGGATTTCGTTATCAAAATTATTGGTCATGGAAAGCATGCCCATGTCTTGAATGGCGGCAAAGGCATTGTTATTCATTTGACGACGTCTGTCTTGTTCCTTTATAAGGACCGCTGACTTGACATTGTAAACGGGTGTCTGATAACGTAAATATACGTATGCGCCGATAAGGCATACCAAGATACTGGCCACGAACCACGGCCAGTAAATGAGGTATTTGAAAATGAGGGCATACAGGTTGATGCCTTCTTCCTCTTCTTGTTGTTGTGGATTAAAATTCTTTTCTTCTGCCATATTTTCTAATTGAATAAACGGGAATATAAAAATTAAAGAATGTTCACTAACAAGGTTATGGCCGAGATTAGGATGGAAGTGGCACTGAACCACAACGAAGTACTCTGGCCAATGTCAGAGTTCTTGGCTTTGGTTTTGTTAGGAGTGACATAAAGGATGTCGTTCTGCTGTAAATAATAGTATGGACTGGTAACGATGTCTGCACTATTCAAGTCAAGATAGATAATTTCGCGCTTGCCTGTAGCATCTTCGCGAACGAGTTTGACATTGTTACGCATACCCCAAATGGTCATGTCACCTGCCATGGCTAATGCTTCGAGTACGTTAACCTTTTCGTTGCTTACGGTAAAAGTACCAGGCTTAGCTACTTCACCCAAAACGGAAATCTTGTAGTTTGCCATGCGAACAGTTACAATCGGTGTCTCACGCAAATAAGGTTTCAACTTTTCACGAATTAAATCTTCGGCTTCGGTTTTGGTAAGTTCGCCCACATGCAAACTGCCCAATACGGGGAAATCGATGTTGCCATCGTTGTTTACCAAATATTGTTGGAGAGCGGGTTGTTGGGTCAATGATGTTGTACGACCGGCATTGATCGAACTCTGAACAGTCAGATTGAAAGGAGCGGCTGCTTCAGGATCGGTGGTATTAATGGTAATGGTCAGCAAATCTTTTGGCATGATTTTTGCGTCGTACAACGGGAGAACTTCTTGCAATGCATTGGCTTCAGAAGAATCTTGCAAGTAGGGTACTTGCAAATAGGATGTACAACTAGTTATAATCAAGGTAAATACACCTAACAAAAAGAATGATTTGATTTTCATTTTAGTTTGACTTATTAAGTTTTACTTATTTTCGGAACAAACGGGCAAAG
>JAFYML010000222.1 GCA_017556595.1 Bacteroides sp. | reverse complement strand
CTTGTCTACTTTTTCTTGATAATCAGCTTTTTCTAGCTTTACGGTAAGCAATGCGCTTACTTTGTCAATGTTTTGTAATGAAACGTTCATTCTACTACAATTATTATAATTTGTTACTTTCTTTTCTTTTTTAATTTGAGGGTGCAAAATTAGTGTTAAACTTTCAATTAGCAAAGAATTTACACACCTTTTCGTTTACAAAAAGATGAGCCCATCAAAGAAGTGAATGTTTACACCATAAAATTCTTACGACGCAACACAAAATTACTTCCCAAATACTTTTGTCGAACAATCTCATTTTGCGACAACTCTTCGGGCGTGCCTTGGAAAAGGATTCGTCCTTCGAACAACAAATAAGCACGGCTAGTAATGCTCAAAGTTTCTTGTACATTATGGTCGGTAATCAAAATACCGATATTCTTTTTCTTCAAATCCCACACAATCTTTTGGATATCCTCTACAGCAATAGGGTCGACACCAGCAAATGGCTCGTCAAGCATAATAAATTTAGGATCGATGGCCAAACAACGGGCAATCTCTGTACGACGACGCTCACCACCCGACAATTGGTTACCCTTATTCTTACGTACCTTCTCCAAACGGAATTCAGCAATCAAACTTTCCAATTTATCTTTCTGATACTCCAATGGTTTATTCGTCATCTCAAGCACAGACATAATATTGTCCTCAACACTCATTTGACGAAAAACCGATGCTTCTTGCGCCAAATAAGCAATACCTGTTTGAGCACGCTTGTAAACCGGATAGTTCGTAATATCAAGGTCGTCCATAAAAATACGTCCGGCATTGGGTGTTACCAAACCTACAGTCATATAAAAAGAGGTGGTTTTACCGGCACCATTAGGTCCTAACAAGCCCACAATCTCGCCTTGCTTCACGTCGAAAGAGACATTATTCACCACCGTACGCTTGCCATACTTTTTGACCAATTCTTCCGTCCGTAACACCATTTTGTTCTCTTCTTCCATACAAATATCCCTTGTTACTCTAATTTTTGTGCAAATGTAACAAATTACCTCGAAAAGACGTATATTTGCCGACAAATTAGTTTGAATTAATATGATAAAAGCATTGCAAACATTCGGAAGATACCTCATGTTAATGTGGCGAGTCATCGCACGCCCCGAACGCATGAGAATGTTTTTCAAACAATATATTGAGGAAATTGAAAAACTCGGAGTGAACTCAATCGGCATCGTCCTACTGATTTCATTCTTCATTGGTGCCGTTATCACCATCCAAATAAAGCTGAACATTGAAAGCCCGTTCATGCCGCGTTGGACGGTAGGATACATCACACGCGAAATCATGTTGCTCGAGTTTTCATCCTCCATTATGTGTCTTATCCTTACCGGAAAGGTAGGTTCGAACATTGCATCCGAGTTAGGCACTATGCGCGTCACTCAACAAATTGATGCGCTCGAAATCATGGGTATCAACTCGGCAAACTACCTTATCTTGCCGAAAATTTCAGCAATGGTAACAATCATACCTATATTAGTGGTATTCAGCAT
>JAFYML010000221.1 GCA_017556595.1 Bacteroides sp. | reverse complement strand
TTGCAAGCTGCTATGGACAAGATAGAAAAGAGCTTTGGCAAAGGCTCTATCATGAAAATGGGCGATGAGAACATTGAACAAATAGAAGTAATCCCTACCGGTTCTATCGGTTTGAATACTGCATTGGGCGTAGGCGGATACCCCCGCGGACGTATCATTGAAATCTATGGTCCTGAATCATCTGGTAAAACGACATTGGCTATTCACGCTATTGCCGAAGCACAAAAGGCAGGTGGTATTGCTGCTTTCATTGATGCAGAGCACGCTTTCGACCGTTTTTATGCCGCTAAGTTAGGTGTAGACGTAGATAACCTACTCATTTCTCAACCCGACAATGGCGAACAAGCATTGGAGATTGCCGAGCAATTGATTCGTTCATCGGCTATCGACATCATCGTTGTTGACTCTGTTGCCGCTTTGACTCCGAAAGCAGAAATTGAAGGTGATATGGGCGACAACAAAGTTGGCTTGCAAGCTCGCTTAATGTCGCAAGCATTACGCAAGCTAACAGCTGCCGTTAGCAAAACACGCACTTGTTGCATCTTCATCAACCAATTGCGCGAAAAGATTGGTGTGATGTTCGGCAATCCCGAAACAACTACCGGTGGTAACGCTTTGAAATTCTATGCTTCGGTACGTCTCGACATTCGCCCAAGCCAAACCATCAAGAATGGCGACGAGGTAATTGGTAAGCAAACCAAAGTAAAGGTTGTGAAGAACAAGGTTGCCCCTCCTTTCCGCCGTGCAGAATTCGACATTATGTTTGGCGAAGGTATTTCACTCAGTGGCGAAATCCTAGACTTGGGTGTAAGTTTGAACATCATTAAGAAGAGTGGTTCATGGTTCAGCTACAACGACACGAAATTAGCGCAAGGCCGTGATGCCGCTAAGCAAGTGATTGCCGACAATCCCGAATTGGCCGAAGAATTGGAAGCTCTCATCTTCGAAGCATTGAAGAATAAATAAAAAATAATTTAAGTATAAATTAAAATACAATTTAGGCTAAATTCATTTCGAATTTAGCCTAAATTATTTTTGCCTATAGTATAAATCAAAAACAATAGATATAAGCCAATGTACTAAGGCTTATAATAATCCACAACAACACGCCTTGTACTAATGGTTTAATACCTACCGATTTCAGCACATCGCGCGACAAAGACGCACCTATAAAGAATAAGGTAATGGTCAGCGATTTACGCGCAAAGTCGTTGATATAATGCCCTATCGTAGTACCAATCTCTGTAGCACTAAGCACATAGGTATTGAATATCATAGCCAACACAAAGAATAGAATAAACCAAGGAATGCTGATTTTTTGGCCTTTACTTTTAAAGATAAACGAGGTGGCCAAAGCCAACGGAATAATCCACAACGCGCGTGTCAGTTTAATGGTAGTAGCTACTTGCAAAGCCTCTTCTCCGTATGCTGCACCGGCACCTACCACCGAACTTGTATCGTGTATCGCAATAGCTGCCCACATACCAAATTGTTGTTGCGTCATATCGAGTGCATGTCCTATAATAGGAAACACAAACAAAGCAATGGCATTTAGTATAAAAACGGTACCCAACGCTACCGACATTTCTGTATCTTTTGCCTTCAGCACAGGGCCAACAGCAGCAATCGCACTTCCGCCACAAATAGCCGTACCCGAACTTATCAAGTATGAAGTATCACGTTCAACCTTTAATAGTTTGCGTCCAATAAACCAACCTATTAGCATGGTTCCTACAACCGAAACGATAGTAAAGGCCATTCCTTCTTTACCCGATTGAAGCGAGGCTTGTAAGTTCATACCAAAGCCTAATCCAACAACCGAATATTGCAACAATTTCTTAGAAACTTTCTTATTGAATTTAGGATAAGCCTGACCAAAAAGCAGAGCAAAAAGCAAACCTAAAAACAATGCTATCGGAGGCGACACATAGGAATCGACGTTAGGCAAATAATCTATCAGAAGTAATAATGATATAACTACGACTAATGCAATATAAACTTGTTTTGAATATTTTTCCATAAGCGACATTGTTTGTATTACAACTCATCTGGATTAATACCAAATGCTTGAGCCAATGAAAACACCACCGAATCGGCTTGGCAAGGCAACGGCAGAGTTGTTGGTTGCAAAGAGAAATAAACAGCTTTTTTGCACGACTCGCCTCCTTTGTCCGAAGCCAATTTATTCAAAGCGTTTTCTACCTTGTCGGCATATTGCAAGTGATTGGGCAAGAGCATCAAACGTTTAACGTTAGCCGAATCAATGGCCAACGTCATTAAGTCGGTAAACAACTGCTCTTTATCTACCATCTCGGCAGCATTGACTGCATAGAAGACAAATTCTCCTAATGCATCGCGACATGCATTTCCATCAAGTTCAGACAACAAACTTGGCAAGCAACCAACCAACTCTTTTTCTGCGGCATCGTGTAGTAGCAACACCTGTATCTCGTTATCGCCACCACGCAATCCGGCATCCAACGCAATATAACTAAGCCATTGCACCAAATCAATCGAAGGAAGCGAACGTTGCAACCTATTTTCCAAAGCATTCTTTAGGCCATTTGCCATACCATTTAAGAAGCCGACATCAAGCAGTATAACGTTATCGGCAAATTGTATCTCTTTTTGCATTTGCATATTGAATCAACTATATTATTAATAATGTGCAAAGATAATACAAGATGTGGGCTTTGTGTCAATTCTGTCACGGAAAAGTGACAAAATTGTCATCTTTCTGTGTAATAAACCCTTTGGCACGCTGTTTGTTATTAATAAAAGTGAATACATTTATTTAAAAGAAAGGAGAATCACAATGAATTTCAACAACTTTACAATCAAAGCGCAAGAGGCGGTACAAGAGGCCGTCAACTTGACACAAGCGCACAACGGACAGGTAATTGAACCTATCCACTTGCTACAAGCTGTTATGAAAGTGGGCGAAAACGTTACGAAGTTCATCTTTCAGAAATTAGGCATTAATGGGCAACAAATAGCAAATGTTGTAGCCCGACAGATAGAATCATTGCCCAAAGTATCGGGCGGTAATCCATATTTAAGCCGCGAGAGCAACGACGTTTTGCAAAAGGCAGTTCAATATTCAAAAGAGATGGGCGATGAATTTGTCTCCATCGAACCTATTTTGTTGGCATTACTTGTCGTAAAAAGCACAGCATCGAGCATCCTAAAAGATGCCGGTGTAAGCGAAAAGGAGATGCGCGAAGCCATCAACGAATTGCGCAAAGGCGAGCGTGTCACTTCGCAATCGAGCGAAGATACTTACCAATCGTTGGAAAAATATGCCATTAACCTTTGCGAAGCTGCTCGTAATGGTAAACTCGACCCTGTTATCGGACGCGACGAGGAAATTCGCCGTGTGCTACAAATATTAAGCCGACGCACCAAAAACAATCCTATATTAATAGGTGAGCCGGGTACCGGTAAGACGGCCATCGTAGAGGGATTGGCTCACCGTATTCTTCGTGGTGATGTGCCTGAGAATTTGAAAGACAAGCAAGTATATTCGCTTGATATGGGAGCATTGGTTGCCGGTGCCAAATATAAAGGCGAGTTTGAAGAACGTCTGAAAGCCGTAGTCAACGAGGTAAAGAAGTCGGAAGGCGACATTATCCTGTTCATTGACGAGATTCACACATTGGTTGGCGCTGGCAAAGGCGAAGGTGCTATGGATGCCGCCAATATACTGAAACCGGCTTTGGCACGTGGTGAATTGCGTAGCATTGGTGCAACAACCTTGGACGAATACCAAAAGTATTTCGAAAAGGACAAGGCATTGGAGCGTCGTTTCCAAATCGTAATGGTGAACGAGCCGGACACATTGAGTAGTATCTCCATCCTACGCGGATTGAAGGAGCGTTACGAAAGTCATCATCACGTTCGTATCAAAGACGATGCTATCATAGCAGCCGTAGAATTGAGCAATCGCTACATCAGTGACCGCTTCTTACCAGACAAGGCTATCGACTTGATGGACGAAGCCGCTGCTAAATTACGCATGGAAGTAGATTCGGTACCTGAAGAATTGGATGAGATTTCACGTAAGATTAAGCAATTAGAGATTGAACGCGAAGCCATCAAACGCGAAAACGATAAGCCTAAATTGGAACAAATCGGCAAAGAATTAGCCGAGTTGAAAGAACAAGAAAGCTCGTATAAAGCGAAATGGCAAAGCGAAAAGAGCCTCATCGATAAGATTCAACAAAACAAAGAGGCCATAGAGAACCTCAAGTTCGAAGCCGAGAAAGCCGAACGCGAAGGCGATTATGGACGAGTGGCAGAGATACGCTATGGCAAGTTGCAAGCACTTCAACAAGAAATTGAAGAGATACAACAAAAATTGCACGATATGCAAGGCGACACGGCCATGATTAAAGAGGAAGTGGATGCGGAAGACATTGCCGATGTTGTTTCGCGTTGGACAGGCATACCGGTAAGCAAGATGATGCAAAGCGAAAAAGAGAAATTACTACACTTGGAAGACGAATTGCACTTGCGCGTTGTGGGACAGGACGAAGCCATCAGTGCCGTTAGCGATGCCGTTCGTCGTAGTCGTGCTGGCTTGCAAGACCCTAAACGTCCCATCGGTTCATTCCTATTCTTGGGTACTACAGGTGTTGGAAAGACAGAACTAGCCAAGGCGCTTGCCGAATTCTTGTTCGACGACGAAACCATGATGACGCGCATCGACATGAGCGAGTATCAAGAAAAGCATAGTGTTTCGCGTTTAGTAGGAGCGCCTCCGGGATATGTAGGTTATGATGAAGGTGGTCAACTGACTGAAGCTGTTCGCCGTAAGCCCTACTCGGTAGTGTTGTTCGATGAGATTGAGAAAGCGCATCCCGATGTATTCAACATACTGTTGCAGGTATTGGATGATGGCCGTCTGACCGATAACAAAGGACGTACGGTAAACTTCAAAAATACCATCATCATTATGACCAGCAACATGGGAAGTAGCTACGTACAAAGTCAAATGGAAAGACTGAACGGACAGAACAAAGAATTCATTATGGAAGAAACGAAATGCGAAGTGATGAATTTGCTAAAACAACACATTCGCCCTGAGTTCCTTAACCGAATAGATGAAACCATTCTGTTCACACCATTGGATGAAAGCGAAATCAAGCAAATCGTGAAGTTGCAAATAGCCAACGTACAAAAGATGCTTCAAGGCAATGGCATCAATTTGCAACTAACCGACAAAGCCTTCGACTTCCTAACACGTGTTGGCTATAACCCTGAATTCGGTGCTCGCCCCGTGAAACGCGCCATTCAGCACTACCTGCTGAACGACCTCTCCAAGAAGTTGTTGGCACAAATCATTGATAGAAATCATCCCATCATCGTTGATGAAGAAAACGATGGGTTGGTGTTTAAGAACTAACAAGAAGGGGTTGCTTCGAAAAGCAACCCCTTCTTAATTTATATCAAATTACGATTTACGCCTCTTCAGCAGTTTCTTCCTCTGCAGGTTCGAAATCGGTCAAGTTATTAGCAACCAAAAGGTTGTACCAAGAGATAAGTTTCTTGATGTCGGACAAGTGAACGCGGTCGCGGTCGAAGTTTGGAAGCACTTCGCCCATGTATTCACGCAACTCATCAGCAGTAGCAGTTTTGATATTGAGTGCGATAGGTTGAGCATTTTCCTTCTTCTTGATAGAGAGGAATACTTCTTGCAAAGGTACATCATCTTCGTCGGTGTACATTGCGATATCGCCCAACGAAATCATTTTGTCTGTACCGTATGCAGGCATGCGTTTTTTATCGGTCAATGACTCTACGATAAGCATATTCTTGCCTTGCGACACTAATTTATATAAACCCGATTTTCCAGAAATGGATAAAATTGTCTTTAACATAGTTTCTTTAATTTTGAATTATAAATTTTTGAATTATGAATTTCTAAGAGCAAAAGTATGTATTATTTCTGAGATAACGAAACTAATAGTTGTAAAACCTGCGGAAGAAGGGCGGTTTTATCGTCGTTTATCAATGTATAATGAGCGCTTGAGCGTTTAATTTCATCGTCCATTTGGCGTTGAATGCGTTGCTCTATCTGTGTGCGCGAAGCAGTATCGCGCATCATAGCACGCTGAATACGAACTTCTTGTGGCGCATATACCATTACCACTACATCAACTTCGGAAGCAAATCCCGATTCGAATAATATGGCCGACTCCATCGCAACAAATTGCGAAGCAGAATGACGCATACACCACTGACGGAAATCTTGCTTTACTTGCGGATGGATAATTGCATTGATTTTTTCGGCATTTTCGGGAGATGCAAATAGATAGTTTGCCAACTTTTGTTTGTTTAATACACCATCTTGATAAAGTTCACCGCCCAATAAATTTATTAACTCTCGACGAATAGTTTCATCGGTTGTTGTTAGGCGTTTGGCTTCATCGTCCGAGAGATAAATAGGAATATCTAACAAGGAAAGTATTTTCGAAACGACACTTTTCCCACTACCGATGCCTCCTGTTATACCTATTCTAATGGCCATTGTTATAGTGTTTTTTCGATAAGGAAATCGACTTGTGTGGGCGATAAGCGCACGTTGTTCACTTCGGCAGGGGCATGATTCAACTCGACGTTGTATTTCTCTGTTCCTAACTTAAGTAATTCTTCGTAAGGTACATAGATAGCAAAATCGGAAGCATCGAAATCGTTGAATTGGCGTGAGCCTACTTGGAAGGTGACTTTAATTTTCGAAGGGAAAGCACGCAACATGGTGTTGGGTGGAAAGTTTACGCCAACAAGAGGAACTTCGACCGTCTTTTGGGTATATACATCGACGGGCAATACCGCATTTACTGCCTCAGGTTTAAACTTCACGTCCTTGGGTGTGTGTAATTGAAGTTGGCTTCGAAGAGTATCGGAAATGCCTAAGGCTTCGAAGTTGGTTGTATAGGCTGCTGTAATAGTGTCGAGTACGGCTGGTGATGCGTAAACAGTTACCGAATCGGGGGTAAGCAGTGTGTCGGCTACATAGTATCGACGAGCGGCCGATACTTTTCCTTGTAAGCGCACTGGTACTCGTTTCGACGAACCCATTGAGTAGATATACTCTAATGTGTCGGGGGTTACTGCGAGCAGTTGAGTTGAATTTTTAAGTTGTGCGTGTATCTTTTTGTGCAAATCTTCAGGCATTACACGCAAAATGTTTCCGGCATTTTTTTCTTGCTTGCTAAAGTCGATGGTCAACGGATAGAAATCTTTACCGAGCATATAGTTTACAAGAACTGTACCGCGATCTCTTACCTTTATGCGGATGTCCGATATAGGTTCGGTGATGATGACGGCTTCGTTCGGCACTCCTTTCAAACGTATAGGGATGGAGAGCTCTGCTTCGTAGTCGTTGTTCAAGGTTTGCAACAACCAGAAGCTGCCTGCTAACAGAAAGAAAAACATAAAAACGAAGAACTCTCTGCTGGATTTGCTCAGCAGAAAGTCCTTTATTTTATGCGACAGTGTTTTTAAAACGCTTTTTATGTTTCTGTCCGTTTTCGGCATAGTTAGCTTATTTTGCTTGGTTGCCTACAGTATCGGCTACAGAAGCGTAGATGCTGTTCTTGTCGATGTGAATGCGTACGTTCTTGTCGATTTCGAGTACAACTTCTGTATCGCCAATTTCTTTTACTATACCATAGATACCACCAGCGGTGATTACCTTTTGGTTGATTTGAAGCGACTTGCGGAAGTTATTCAACTCTTTTTGCTTCTTTTGTTGTGGACGAATCATAAAGAAGTACATGATTGCAAACATAGCAATCAACATAATCCACATCATGCCACCACCACCAGCAGGAGGTGCTGCTTGAAGAAATGTTACGGTTAATACGTTCATAATCTTATTGTTTTTAAGTTATTAGTTTTTAGTAAGTTTACCTTCTTTTCTCAATATTTTCACGATGCCGTCGAGTGTACCATTTACGAAGCTACCACTTTTAGCAGTGCTATATAGTTTGGCCAATTCAACGTATTCGTTCAACGTTACATTAATAGGAATATTTGGGAAGCTAAGTAGCTCGGCCAATGCGCATTGCATGATGATAACATCCATATAGGCAACTCTATCCAACTCCCAATTGCGAATATTTTCGCTGATAAGGTGGCGATAGTAGTCGCAATTTGTCAATGTGCGACGGAATAAACGGCGAGCAAATTCGCGGTCTTCTTCATCTTTATATTCGGGCAACAATTCTTGGTCGGCACCACTTTCTTCTTTGAAACGTTTGATGGTTTTTACAACAAAGGTATCAACTGTTTCTTTATCGTCGTTCCAATAAAGGCTTTGATCTTCGAGCAATGCATCCAACTCTTCATTATTATATATAAAGTTTTTGTAGAGTTTGCGCCACAATTCGCGATCGGCTTCGTACGAAGCATCTTCAGCGGCCATATATTCTTTATATATATCAGAATTGATTATTTTTTCGTAGAGTGCTTTCACAAAATCTTCGCTATTGTTCCAAGAACGTTTTTGTACTTCAACAAACTCCATGAGTTGTTTGTTCACCTCTAACTGAGCAATGAACTTATTTTTCACAAATTTCATGTTGGGATACAATTCCTCGGCTGTAGGAGCCAACTTTGCCTTTCCGGCATCAATGCGTTTTTGCGCATATTTCGTCACGGCAACCATCAGTAGCAACAAATAGTTGTACAAATCGTACGCTTTCGATAGGCTGAAGTACAACTCTTTTTCGGCAGCATCAACTGTTTTACCACCATTTTGATAGTAAGCATACACTACTTGTATGACCTTAAGACGAATAAGAACTCTGTTAATCATATAAATGCTAATAAGTATTATTTAACGGGTACAAAAGTAATCATTAAAAATGAGTTAACACAACGTTTTCGTTTTTTTTATTGCAAGAAGTGATAATCATTGAAAAATCTTTTGTCGGATGAAAAAAAATCGTCAATTTTGGCCCCGAAAATTTAATTGATAATAGATACTCTATAGCATTATGGAAGACTTGAAGAAGAAAAATGAGGCAGAAATGAGCGAAAAAGACATCGTTTATTCAAAGGCCATCAAAGCAGGGAAACGAATCTATTACATCGACGTAAAGAAAAGCCGAAAAGATGATATGTTTCTGGCAATTACCGAAAGCAAGAAAATCGTTACTGGCGAGGGAGAAAGTGCTAAAGTAAACTTCGAAAAGCACAAAATATTCTTGTACAAAGAAGACTTCGAAAAATTCTTGAACGAATTGCAAAACGCCATCGGATACGTAGAATCGGTACAAGGAAACTATAACCGAAACTACACTACCGAACAAAAAGTGGCCGACGAAAACAACGACGAACCACTGACAACCGATGGCGAAATCAAAATAGATATTGATTTTTAATACAAAAGCTTGGATAATTCGCAAAGAAGCAGTACTTTTGCACCGCTTTTTTGCAAACAGCGTGTGGAGATACCACAACGTGTGATGGTAAATTAAGCAAAATATTAAAAACTTAATTTTAGAGTAACACAAAAAATTATGAGAACAATTGATGTAAAAGGAACTGCAAGAACAATTGCAGAACGTTCTTCGGAACAAGCAAGAGCCCTCAAGGCTATTCGTAAAAACAATGGTGTACCTTGCGTACTTTATGGTGCTGGCGAAAACGTACACTTCACTGTAACTACTGATGGATTGCGTAACTTGGTTTACACTCCACACATCTACGTAGTAAACCTTGATATTGATGGCAAGGTAGTAACTGCTATCATGAAAGATATCCAATTCCACCCAGTTAAGGACACTATCCTTCACGTTGACTTCTTGCAAATCAACGAAGAAAAGCCTATCGTAATGGAAGT
>JAFYML010000220.1 GCA_017556595.1 Bacteroides sp. | reverse complement strand
TGCGATGGCTTCTTCTATCGTAAAAAAGTAGTTGCCGTAGTGGGTGGTGGCGATACCGCTTGCGAAGAGGCTACTTACTTGGCTGGATTGGCAAAGAAAGTTTATCTCATTGTACGTAAACCATATCTTCGCGCATCGGACATCATGCAAAAGCGTGTGATGGAAAACGAAAAGATTGAAGTGCTTTTCGAACACAATGCCGTGGGATTGTTTGGCGACAATGGCGTAGAAGGCGTGCATTTGGTGAAGCGCATGGGACAACCCGACGAAGAACGTTACGACATCCAAGCCGATGGATTCTTCTTGGCTATCGGACATAAACCAAACTCGGACATCTTCAAGGAGTATATCGATACCGACGAAGTGGGTTATATCATCACGAAAGATGGTTCGCCTTGCACAAAGGTACCAGGTGTATTTGCCGCAGGCGATGTAGCCGATCCTCACTACCGACAAGCTATTACCGCAGCTGCAAGTGGATGTAAAGCAGCTATCGAAGCCGAAAAATATTTAATGTCATTATAAACACAACATTTTTAATAAAACTCATATCATGAAAAAGATTTTTTTACTTTCAGCAATGCTGTTCTCTGCAGCAACAATGTTTGCACAAATAAATTTTGGTGGTGTGCAAGCAAATGACAACAAAATGGAATATTCACAAAAGTTTGCCGACGTGAACTATGTGGGCGATGACCAAGCGTATCATACATTGGATATCTATTTGCCAAAAGTGGAAAAGGCATCTTATCCGGTAGTTATTCATATTTATGGTAGTGCATGGTTCAGCAACAACTCAAAGAACATGGCCGACTTGAATACTATCTGTGCCGCATTGCTCGAAGCAGGTTATGCCGTTGTTACACCTAACCACCGCTCAAGCAACGATGCAAAGTATCCTGCACAAATTAACGATATCCGCGCGGTGATTCGTTTTGTTCGTGGCGAAGCTGCTAACTATAATCTCGATCCTAACTTTGTAGGTATTTCAGGTTTCTCTTCTGGTGGACACCTCGCTTCTTTGGCATTGACTACTCACGGATTGAAGAATGGTATTCTTAACGAAGAAAACTACGACTTGGAAGGAAATCTTGGTGCACATACTGACCAAAGTAGCGATGTAGATGCTGCTTGCTCATGGTCGGGTCCTATCGACTTGCAAAACATGGATTGCGGCGAAGGTATGAAGATGCCTACTTCTCCCGAAGAGGTGTTGATTGGTGTACCTATGTCTGAAAAACCTGATAAATATGCATTACTTAGCCCTATTCACTATGTAGATGCAAACGACCCTCCTATTATGGTATTCCATGGTACAGTAGATAATGTAGTACCTTATTGCCAAGGCGAACGTTTTGCAAAAGCATTGAAGGATGCCGGTGCAAACTATCAATTCAATCGCGTTGAAGGTGGTGGACATGGATTTAACATGTACTCGGAAGAAAACTTGAAAAAGATGGTTGACTTCTTTAACCAAGCAAGAAAGAATAAATAAATAGTGACTAGCTACTAGCTACTAGTGACTAGGATAATTCAAAATTCATAAATCATAAATCATAATTCATAAATCTCCACCCCTATTACCATGAAAAAAGCATGTTTACTATGTGTGTTTGCTATTGCATTGATGGCAGGTCATGCGCAAGAGAAAGTATCTATACAAGTCGATGCACAAAAGACTTCTGGTATTATCGATGAACTTTTATATGGCCAATTGTTTGAGCATATCTATTTCTCGGCAAACAATGGTGTGTGGCAAGAGTTGATTTTCGAACGCTCGTTCGAACCTGAACATTTTCCTGGTATACATCCACGCGATGGCTATTTCGATGGATGGTTTATGGACGATGAACAAGTGTTACATTCGCCTACAAGATATGAACAACCACTTTCCATTACAAGCATCGATAGCGATGAATACGAAATTACGATGGACGTAAATTGGCGTGCATACAAGTTGGCGCGTCGTGCTTGGAGTGGTGGTTTGCTCGATATTCGTTTTGCTTTTGGTAACCAAGCAAATGGCGAACCTTATTATTTGCGCATCCACAACCCAATGTATGAAGGCGAACGCTTTACACCGGCACAAACCGAATCGCAAATTAAAGCTCAAAACGATGCGGAAGCACGTGCTAAAGCCGAAGCTATGCAACGTCAACCAAACTTTGCACTCTCTACTATGCAAGAACGCGAAGTTGAAGGTTGGGGCGGACGCAAACGTAAAGTTAGTGCATTGGTGCCGTTGACATTGAAGGTGGCGAACGAAAAGCAAATCAACGAAAATCGCGAATGGCATAAATTGCGTATTCGTTGTAAAGGCAAAAACGTGAAGGTTTACTGGGATGACAAACAAGTGTTGAACTATAACAAATTGGATGTTACCGGTAAAAACGATTTGACATTCTGGGTAAACTATACCGAAACGCTTTATCGAAACATTCGTGTTGCATCGCTCGATGGCAAGAAAATCTATTTCGAAGGTACACCGGAAGATGTAAAGATTCCATCGGTAGCGCATCAATGGAATGCCTTCGGCAATGGTGCATACGAATTGGTGAAAGGTGATGCTGTAAACATGCAATATGCTCAAAAGATTACCGCTACACAAGGTGAAGCAGGTATCTTCCAAGGCCCACAAATTGTTCGTAAAGGTGAACAATACATTGGCTCAATCTATGCAAAGAGTCCACAAGGTGGTACGTTTGCGGTAGCTATGCGCGCCAATGGTAAGATGGTAGGTGAAAAACAATTTGAAGTACACTCTGCCGATTGGAAGAAGTACGAATTTGTTTTGGATTGTGCCGATTATGAAGGCGATGCCGACTTTGCTATTGTCGTACGAAAAGGTAGTGTATTGTTCGACCAAGTGACAATGACAACACGTACCGGACAAGCAAAGGGTGGTTTCCGTCCCGATATCTTCAATGCTGTAGATGCTTTGCATCCAACTTCAATGCGTTGGCCTGGTGGTGGCTATGTAGCACAATATAATTGGAAGTGGGGTATTGGCCCACAAGAAGAACGTCAACGTTGGCCGCACTGGATGTGGATGGATTACGATCAAAACGCATTTGGTACTGACGAATTTATCCGCTTCTGTCGTGAAGTAAACTCTGAACCTGTCATCGTAGTTAGTGTAGGCTTCGACCGCCCAGATGAAGAACGTGAACGTATCTTGCAAGATGCATGCGACTGGGTAGCTTATTGCAACGAACCGGCTACTGGTAAGTGGGGTAGTGTGCGTGCTGCTAATGGACACCCCGAACCATACAATGTGAAGTATTGGGAAATTGATAACGAAATGTGGGAAATGGGTATTGAAAAATACGAAGCTGCTTTGCGCGAATTCTCTACCGCTATGCGTAAGGTAGATCCTAC
>JAFYML010000018.1 GCA_017556595.1 Bacteroides sp. | reverse complement strand
GGTTGCCATCGGGCGAAAAGACGGGTGCTTGTTGCGGCCCGCCTTCCGACAAACGCTCTACAACGTTGTTTATCTTGCCCTCGATGTTTCGGCGCAAGCTGTACAAATAGTGTACGGCCGTGTACGAGTGGCGATAGATGGGGGTTGTTTCGGTAGCAATCAGCAGTTTCATGCCGTCGGGCGAAAAAGTGTAACTATCGAAATACTTGAAAGGGCATTCGCGAGCCGTAGCTACATCGAAGATTATCTCTACCTGCTTGCCTGTTTTGAACGAATATTTAATGATTTGTGTTCCTTCGGCATTCATTTGGGTGTAGTGCTCGCCATCGCCCGGGATGGGGATGAATCCTTGTATGTTTTCGGCGCGGAATGCACCGCCTACTACCTCTTGCAAAGAGAGTTGGTTGTTTTGTGCTTGTATGGTTAGCACACACATCAGCAATAGTACGATAAAACTTGTCTTTTTCATATAGCTTGTTCTTTAGCGCAAAGATACTTATTTTATAGTAAATGTACAAAAAAACAGGGCAATTCTTTGGCATTTCCATCCTCATCTGCTACTTTTGCGCCAACAAATTGAGTATGCGATGCAAGCACTTCCCTACAACGATTTTTCCGGCTTTCTAAAGCAACATTTCCCCTATAAAGTGCAAAAAATATCGCTGAATGCAGGTTTCACCTGTCCCAATCGCGATGGTAGCAAGGGGTGGGGAGGGTGCACCTATTGCAACAATCAGACATTCAATCCCGACTATTGCCGCACCGAGAAATCCATTACCCTACAATTGGAAGAGGGTAAGCAATTCTTTGCACGCAAATATCCCGATATGAAGTACTTGGCCTACTTTCAGGCATATACCAACACCTATGGCGAGTTGCAAACGCTGATAGAAAAATACGAAGAGGCGTTGGCGGTGAGCGATGTGGTGGGCTTGGTCATTGGTACTCGTCCCGATTGCATGCCCGACGAATTATTGGATTATCTGACCGAACTGAACAAACGCACTTTCCTGCTTGTTGAATATGGCATAGAGAGTACCGATAACGACACGTTGCGTCGCATCAACCGTGGGCATACTTACGAGCAAGCCGAAGAGGCGGTGCGTAAAACGGCCGAACGGGGCATCATGGTGGGTGCGCACATTATTTTGGGGTTGCCGGGCGAAACACCCGATGAGTTGGTGAAACAAGCCGAACGATTGTCGCAATTACCACTCACCACCTTGAAATTGCATCAGTTGCAACTGATAAAAGGCACGCGCATGGCTACTGAATACCAACAACATCCCGAAGATTTTCACCTCTTCGAGTTGGACGAATATGTCGATGTGGTAGTGAACTACGTGCAACACTTGCGCCCCGATTTGGTATTGGAACGATTCGTTTCCCAATCGCCTTCCGATTTGCGTTTGGCACCGCATTGGGGCGTGAAGAATTACGAATTTAATGCATTCGTGCAAAAAAAAATGAAAAACCTTGGTGCTTTTCAGGGAAAACTGTACTTTTGTTAATAAATTTTGAGAACAAAGATAAATTGTCAAACTAAACCACAGAAAAAAGATGAGAGTAATCATTCAACCGGATTACCAATCCGTATCAAAGTGGGCAGCTCACTATGTAGCTGCGAAGATTAAAGCGGCCAATCCTACACCCGAGAAACCGTTTGTTTTAGGATGCCCCACCGGCTCATCACCATTGGGTATGTACAAAGAACTGATCGACTTGAATAAGAAAGGGTTGATCTCGTTCCAAAACGTGGTTACGTTCAATATGGACGAGTACGTTGGTTTGCCTAAAGAACATCCCGAAAGCTATTATTCGTTTATGTGGAATAACTTCTTCAGCCACATCGACATAAAGCCCGAAAATACCAATATATTGAATGGCAATGCCGCCGATTTGGATGCCGAGTGTGTTCGTTTCGAAGCCAAGATTAAGTCGTATGGAGGAGTTGACCTCTTTATGGGTGGCATTGGTCCCGATGGTCACATCGCTTTCAATGAACCCGGCTCTTCACTCTCTTCACGCACACGCCAGAAGACATTGACCACCGATACTATCATAGCCAACTCGCGCTTCTTCGGTAACGACGTGAACCAAGTGCCCAAAACCGCTCTTACCGTGGGCGTAGGCACCGTGATGGATGCTCGCGAAGTAATGATTATCGTGAATGGTCACAACAAGGCACGCGCCCTCTATCATGCCATCGAGGCCGGTGTTAGCCACATGTGGACAATCAGCGCCTTGCAAATGCACGAAAAGGGCATCATCGTGTGTGACGATGCCGCTACCGACGAACTTAAAGTAGGTACCTATCGCTACTTCAAAGATATCGAAGCCGATAACCTCGATCCCGAAAAGATGTTGAAATAAACTTGCGATAAGATAATTTTTGAGTGTACCCCTTTCAGAATGCTTTCTGGAAGGGGTACTTCTTTGTTTGTGCCACTTTGCCATTTAAAATGTATATATGGTATAAGGAGAAAAATAATAAATTGGTTCTATTTTATAAAATAGGCTGAATTATTTATTTTTGTATAGTGTTATATATACATTTTAAATGGCAAAGTGGCACGGTGCTTCGCAAATATACCTTCGCGAGCCTGCTAAGCTATGTTCGTGAGCCCGCGAAGCTATATCTGCGAGCCCATGAAGCTATATTCGTGAAAGGATAAAGTTCGTTTGCTCTCTGAACTATTTGTTCCTCACGTCTGATGTGTTTGTTCTTCACGCCTGAAGTATTTGTTGTTCACCTATGTATCGTTAATCGTTTGTTGAATCCTTGTAGGGGCGAGGTTCGCCTGCCCAATGATGGGCATTACTCCATTTCAGCAAAGATTTATTTGCCTATGTAAAAGAATATAGATAGCTTTGCAAAAACAATACCTCTCTTATGCGAAACCTACTTCTGATTATATTATCCCTTCTGTTGCTTGCCGCTTGCACCAACTCAGCACTCAGAACTCAACACTCACAACTCGCAAAGGCCGACTCGCTGATGCATACCCATCCTGACAGTGCCCTTGCACTGCTGCAATCCATTTCGGCCGATTCGTTGACCGATGACGCAAATCGAGCCTACCATGCCCTGCTCCTGTCGCAAGCCTTAGACAAGAACTACATCGACAAGACCGACGATTCCCTTATCAACATTGCCGTAGCCTATTATGCCGACAAACCTGTTACGCCCCAACAAATGTTGGCCCACTACTACCACGCACGTATCAAGCAGAACGACAAGGCATACCCCGAAGCACTATATTCAGCCCTTCATGCCGAAGCTGCCGCCCTGCAACTGAACGATCACTACCATTTAGGGCTTATCTATCGGTTGATGATGGATTGTTATAACCGAGTTTATGACACAGAAAAAGAATTGGAATATGCCCAACTGTCATACGAACATTTCGCTTTGACAGAATATAAACGTTATACTAATTTTGCCCTTTTGAATTTAGCAGATGCTTACACTGCCAATCGAAACATTAATCAATCTATAGGAATCATTAGCCCCTTGATAGAAGTGGCAGAAGCAGATAAAGACACATCTTTGCTTTCCAATGCACTTAGTTCATATTCTAACACCCTAATGCTTCAAAAAAAATATGCATTAGCCAAAACTTCTCTATTGCGTCTGCAAATGATAAAGGAACGCCCTTTGACTACACGTAATTATTCACATTTGGCTATATGCTATCTGTACGAAAACCAACCCGACAGTGCATTGTACTACGGAGTGAAAGCCGAAAAGATGATTAAAAACGATGCCGACCGCTATCTTTATGAGAAG
>JAFYML010000219.1 GCA_017556595.1 Bacteroides sp. | reverse complement strand
CCCATGATCTCGCTTAGGCCATAAATGTTATAACCTTTTAAGCCAAGGCGTTCTTCAATTTCCTTGCGCATGTTTTCCGTCCAAGGCTCAGCACCGAAGGCGCCTATACGAAGCCCGATATCTTCTTTTGTCAATCCCATTTTGTCGAGGGTTTCGGCCAAATAGAGTGCGTAAGATGGTGTACATGCAATACCGCTAATCTTCAAGTCGCGAATCAAACGGATATGCTTCTCTGTGTTACCTGTCGAAGTAGGAATCACAGTAGCACCTAAGTTCTCTACACCATAGTGAGCGCCCAAACCACCGGTAAACAAGCCATAACCATAGGCTACTGAGAAAGTATCGTCGCGAGTTACACCATAGGCTGTTAAGCATCGTGCCATTACTTCCGACCAAACGGTCAAATCCTTGCGCGTGTAACCTACAATTGTTGGGTTACCAGTTGTTCCGGATGAAGCATGTACACGTACAATCTCCGAAGGGGGAGCTGCTTGCAAACCATACGGATAGTTATCGCGCAGATCTTGCTTGGTGGTAAAAGGTAATTTTACAATATCATCAATGGTTCGAATGTCATCTGGCGAGACATCCATTGCTTGCATTTTATTTCTATAGAAAGGTACATTGTGGTAAACGTAGGTTACCAACTTTTGAAGCCGTTTTCCTTGCAACGCACGCATTTCGTCACGGCTCATACACTCTTTGTTCGGATTCCAAATCATAGTATTGTATTTATTATTGTTTAATGGGATGGTCTTCATGGAAGGCTTTCATTCGCTCTTCCATTACAGAGTAAAGTTCGTCGCGCATACGTGAGGTACATGCACGTACGCCTTGTTGCTCACTTCCTGTAGTAGAAAGATTGATGCTACTTACTCCGTAATACAACAACTCTTTCAGAAGGTCGCCACCACTCATATTGCCATAGCCAATGGTGAAGAAAAAGCCATCGCCTACAACTTGTGTAGCATCGTAGTTATATACGATGTGGAAACCATTGTCAGTGAAAATCTTCTTCATTTTCTCGGCACGAACGGCATATTCGCGTGTATCTTCAACGAAATTTATTTTACCTTCGGTAGAGAGACGAAGCATTTCGGCATACGCATATTGTGTGGAAGCAGTACATCCGGAGGTTATCATGTATAGGATGGACGCAATCAATGTTTGACCGAATATACCGGCATCTTTATATCGTTCGGCCAATGCGGGGAAATGACGGTCGAACAATTTATCGCTGATGCAAGTCAAAGCCATACGTTGGCCAGCATAACTGAATATCTTCGATGATGAGAGCATCAAGATATAGTTGTCGGTATAATGCGCTACAGTAGGTGGATAAGGAGGCTCGAATGGATGCCCCATGTCGCGTCGGAAGTCCATGCAGAAGTATGCCAAGTCTTCCATTACAATAACATCGTACTTGGTTGCCAACTCACCGATGATAGCCAACTCTTCCTCTTCCAAGCAAATCCATGCAGGGTTGTTCGGATTTGAATAGATAATAGCTGCAATGTCGCCTTTAGCCAAAAAGCTTTCTAATTTTTCGCGTAATGCTTTACCACGATAATGGTAAATATCGAACTCTTCCCATTCAACACCAATGAT
The DNA here is from genome assembly GCA_017556595.1 of Bacteroides sp. GTDB lineage: Bacteria > Bacteroidota > Bacteroidia > Bacteroidales > Bacteroidaceae > Bacteroides. Next base: position 1,054 of record JAFYML010000219.1, on the reverse strand, counting down.
GCGAAGTTGTGATTTCTGAATAGGAAAACCAGGATCGATGAAAAGTACCTTGTCCTTGCCCGGAGTGCGTTGCGTGCAAGCAATGAATGAACCGTATGAACCAGCTACACTACCTACGGTTGGCACGCACGAACGTGCTGATATATTAACATCGAGAAATGCTTTCACAAAGCGAGATGCCTCATGCTTTAATTCGGGTACTCCAGCTGCTGCTGGATATTGTGAACCTACTCCTCTGTCGAGTGCAGCTTTTTCTGCTTCTACTCCTGCTTGGTTGACGGGTAGGCCAGGTGAACCTTGATCCATGCGGATGAAGGGTATGCCTGTTTCTTTCTCCAAATATTGTGCTACGAGCAATACTTCGCCAATAGTGGCTCTTGAAAGATCGGCTACCTTGCAAACTTGGGCGGCCTTCTCGACTAATTCTTCGCTAAATATCTTCATGGTTTTACTTGCTTTACTTTATTGCATTCAAACCCAAATCGAATGCTTGTTGGTTGGCTTCAACGATTTTTTCTCCCTTTGCAGCAAATACACGTGCAATGCTTTCGCGAAGTTGTTCGGGAGTGAGGATTTCAATGTATTTTGCCGCCATACCCAATAATACAACATTGGCACTCTTAGGTAGGTTGTTTTCTTTTGCTACATCCTCAATCGGGAGGGTTGCTACTTGCGGCAAGTTGTTCAATTCTTGCATCAAATTCTCCTCTTCTGGATAATTGGGGATGTTTTTGAATGGATGCGATGAAGTTACTACCCAACCTTCTTTATTTAAATAAGGTAAATAGCGCAAAGCCTCCATAGGTTCCATAGAGATGATTAAATCGGCTGCTCCTTGCTTAATCAAGTCAGAATGGATAGGCTCGGTCGAAAGACGAAGATTGGATTGTACATCTCCTCCACGTTGGCTCATTCCATGAACTTCGGCTTGCTTTAAGTTCAAACCGGCAGCTGTAGCAGCATCACCTATGATAGTAGCTATGGTAAGGATACCTTGTCCTCCCACGCCTGCTAATATAATATCCTTTTTCATTTCTTCTTGTTTCTAAGTTTG
>JAFYML010000218.1 GCA_017556595.1 Bacteroides sp. | reverse complement strand
GCGTTGTTGTTAGCAGTTTCGAGGTCACCAATCTTCAAACCAACATATCTGTTCAACTTGGTTTGCATGTCTTTCAAGTTAGCAATTTCTTGCTTGTCCAAGCCGTTCAAATATACATCGTAAGGAGCCTTAACTTCGAGCAAGCAGAAAGGAGCACCAGACTTAGCTGTGTCGTTACGAGTAGCCATTTCGAATTGAGCACCATTACCGAATGGGATGTATCTCAAAGAATCTGCAATGAAGCCTTTAGGGAAGATAGTGTCGATTACTGCAACCCACATAGTGTCGCGAACGAAGTTTTCCAATCCCCACTTCTTAACTTCAGAGTAGTTCTTAGTTTTCTTAGCCTTTTCAATGATTCTAACAGCCTTCTTTTCTGTCAAACCTTTTTCGAGTTGTTCGTCGTTCAATTCACCTTGCTTGAACACGAAAGGCATCTTGCCGTTCTTAACGAAGTCAATCAATGTGTCGAAGCTGTTTGTGAATTGTTGGTTGTGCAAAGTACGATATTCGTTTTGAGCCTTACGAATGTCAATCAAACGAGCAATAACAGCATTGTCTCTGTGTGTTTTTTCTTTCTCAAAGTTGATTGGAGCCATGATGCTGGCATAGCAAACGTAAGCTAATACTAACGCACAAACGCCTAAAATTACATTAAATACAGTTTTCATGATGGTTATGTTTTTTTTGTTATTATATTCGCACCGCAAAAATAAGAGAAATTAATTAAAAAATGATGTTTCCTCTCATTTTTTTATTGCTTAAAAATGATAAATAACTATTTAGAAAGGCAAATTAAGGAAATTTTTCATTTCCAACCAACAAAAGAACAAGATTTTGTGATAAAAATGTTGGCAACGTTCTTGTTGTCTCCCAAAAGTGACTTGCTTTTTTTGTTGCGTGGTTATGCAGGTACGGGAAAAACTTCGTTGGTGGGTGCTTTGGTGAAAACGTTGGATTTGCTGAAGCAAAAGACCGTTTTGTTGGCACCGACGGGAAGAGCCGCAAAAGTCCTTTCTTCCTATGCCAATCATCCGGCTTTTACTATACATAAAAAGATTTATCGTCAGAAAAGTTTTGCCGACGAGTCGGCAAGTTTCTCTATTTGTGATAACTTGAACAAACATACCTTGTTCTTGGTAGATGAAGCGTCAATGATTTCGAACGAGGGATTATCGGGTAGCATGTTCGGAACCGGCCGTTTGTTGGACGATTTGATACAATATGTCTATTCGGGAGAGGGTTGTCGCTTGTTGATATTGGGCGATACGGCCCAGTTGCCTCCCGTGGGCGAAGAACAAAGTCCGGCATTAAGTGCTACGATGCTTGCCGGTTATGGCTTGGAAGTTATGGAAACCAATTTGACGCAAGTTGTTCGCCAAGCAGAATCGTCCGGTATTTTGTGGAATGCTACCTCATTGCGCAAACTCTTGGTACAAGACGAATGTTACTCATTACCTAAAATACGGATAACAGGTTTCCCAGATGTGTGTATAGTGCCGGGAAATGAGTTGATGGAAGCATTGGAAACTTGTTACGACCGCGATGGTTTGGAAGAAACCATTGTGGTGTGCCGTTCGAACAAACGCGCAAACATCTATAACAATGGCATTCGTTCGCGTATCCTATGGCGCGAAGATGAACTGAATAATGGTGATTTGCTGATGATAGCTAAAAATAACTATTATTGGACAGAGCAAGAGAAGGATATGGATTTTATTGCCAATGGTGAATTGGCCGTTGTTCAGCGTGTACGACATCAACGCGAATTGTATGGCTTTCGCTTTGTGGATGTGACGTTGACATTTCCCGATCAAGATAATTACGAATTGGATGCTAACCTCTTGCTTGATACTTTACAAAGTGAATCGCCTGCATTGACACGTGTCGATGCCGATAGGTTATTCAATGCCGTGTTGGAGGATTATGCCGACATTCCGTTAAAGCGTGAGCGGATGAAGAAAATGAAGGCCGATCCTTACTATAATGCCCTGCAAGTGAAGTATGCCTATGCCGTTACTTGCCATAAAGCGCAAGGGGGTCAGTGGAAAAACGTGTTTGTCGACCAAGGTTACATGAGCGATGAGTACTTGTCGCCCGACTATTTCCGTTGGCTTTATACGGCATTTACTCGTGCTACGGGCACACTATACCTTGTGAATTATCCGCAAGAACAAACCGAATAATCCTTATTCTGGCTGTATCTCGTTGGCCGAAGGCAATGGCTTCCAACCTTCTCCATACGTTTCGTAAGCATCTGTCATTACCACAAATGCGCGAGGGTCAACCTCCTTTATAATATGTTTGATGATATTCGCTTCGCGACGATTTACCACGATGAACAGCATTTCTTTCTCATTATTAGAATATAGTCCACTACTCTTGATGCGAGTAGCTGTTCTTTCTAATTCTTTTAAAATAAAGTTGTGCAAATCGCGCATCTCAATGTCACTAATTACAAAGATTATTTTGTCGTCCTTGGCACCATTGATAACGTAGGCCAATACGCGCGAACTGACAAAGATTGCTATCAATGAGTAGAATGATAAATGCCAAGATGGCTCTTGAAGTGTGCCGGCATCGCCTCCAATACCGAAGCCAATAACCAGCAAACCAAACAATACCACCAAAGCATCGACCAACAATACACCATTTGAGAAACGAATGTGCGTATATTTTTGCATAATCATGGCTACAATGTCGCTACCACCTGTAGTAGCATCGTTTTTCACCACTATACCACATCCGATGCCAATCAGTACACCCCCCATCAACGTAGTCAGCATCAAGTGATTGCTCATGTCAATGCATCCACCAAGCAACAAAGAAGGGTCAAGTTCATGTAAGGCTTCGGTTGTAGGGTAGGAGATAGCCGATAGCGTATTCATTATCAGTGGTGTAATCATGGCTGCAACAATGGTGCGTGCCCCCAATTTAGCACCTAATAATACCACCGATAAGATAAGCAAAGGGATATCGAAGAAGTAGCCAAACGTACCTACCTGTATCGAAGGGAATAGGTTGTGAAGCACAATGCTGGCACCATATACCCCCCCAGGCACAATGTTGTATGGGTTAATGAAAAAGACAAAACCGGCACACATCAGTGTACAACCAATAAACACGCCTGCCCATGACTTCCACCAACTCAAGTGCTTGGATTGTTTTAACTCTGCCTTCAATCTATCAATAATTTTGCTCATACGCTACTATATATATTATAAGGTGTAAATTTAAAACGTACAAAAATACATTTTTCTTTTCAAACAAGCAAAAAACATTTTTTTTGAATGAAGAAATTGTCTTAACAAAATGCGCTATGTCCTAATGTTATGCTCAGTTTCCACGTGAGGAAACGGCCGTTCCCTAACGAGGAAACGCGCGTTCCCTCGCAAGGAAACGAGCGTTTCCTAATAGGGGAACTCACAGAAATTATAATAGCGTGAAAAACACGTGCTTTGTTTGTTGATAATCCAAGTTTGTTTTGTTTTGGAAAAATGCATACAAAATAATCCTTGACGAGCGGCAAATAAAAAACCCTTAGTGGATGTCCACTAAGGGTATATAAAATAGGAGTGTCTTGATTCTTAGATTCCAGCCAACTCTACTACCTTATCTACGGCAGCTTGCAAGCCATCGGGATTCTTACCACCGGCGGTTGCGAAGTGAGGTTGACCACCACCACCACCTTGAATCAACTTGGCGGCTTCCTTCACCAACATGCCTGCTTTCAGTCCGTTGGCTACGAGGTTGTCGCTCAACATAACGGTCAGCATAGGTTTGCCTTCGTGAACGCTACCGGCTACAAAGAAGAGGTTTTCGGTAATTTCGCCACGAAGTTGGAACGCAATGTTCTTGATAGCTTCAGCAGGCATTGGTGCGCAGAACTTAATTAGTTTTACACCATTTACTTCCTTGATGCTCTCGAGCAACTTGGCTTTGAATTGGCCTTCCTTTTCCTTCATGAACTCTTCTACTTGCTTCTTCAATCCGGCATTCTCTTCGATGTGCTTGCGAATAGCGGCAGACAAGTCGGGAGCATTGTTGAAGAGTGCTTTCAAATCGCGCATGGTATCTTGGAATGCATCGAGCATTTCCTCTACACGTGCGCCGGTATAGGCTTCGATACGACGAACGCCTGCTGCTACCGAGCTTTCGCTAACAATCTTCATCATACCGATGTGACCGGTAGAGGCAACGTGTGTACCTCCACAGAATTCGATTGATTTGCCAAATTGGATAACGCGAACATGGTCGCCATACTTTTCGCCAAACAAGGCAATAGCGCCCAACTCCTTAGCCTCTTCTATAGGAATGTTGCGATACTCTTGTAAAGCAATGTTTTCGCGAATTTTAGCATTTACCAAATGTTCAACTTGGCGGATTTCTTCGTCGGTCACTTTTTGGAAGTGTGAGAAGTCGAAACGAAGTGAATCGGGCGATACCAATGAACCCTTTTGCTCAACGTGTTCGCCAAGAACTTCACGCAAGGCGTTGTCCAACAAGTGGGTACATGAGTGGTTTGCGGCACAAGATGCTCGCTTATCTGTATCTACACATGCCATCATCGGTGCTTCCAAGTGTTCGGGAAGTTTTTTTGCAATGTGGATAGGAAGGTTGTTTTCCTTCTTTGTATCGATGATTTCGATGGTCTCAAATTCATTCACCAAAACACCGGTATCACCTACCTGACCACCACTTTCGGCATAGAAAGGTGTTTTATCAAGCACGATTTGGTATAATGTTTGGTTCTTTTGCTTCACTTGGCGATAGCGCAAGATGCTTGTTTCGTATTCAGTATAGTCGTAACCAACAAACTCGGTAGTGCCTTCTTTCAATGTAATCCAGTCGCCAGTTTCTACGGCGGCAGCATTGCGTGCACGTTGCTTTTGTTGTTGCATCTCGGCTTCAAAACCCTTGATGTCGGCGGTCATGCCGTTTTCACGAAGGATAAGTTCGGTCAAGTCGAGAGGGAAACCGAAGGTATCGTACAAAGTGAAAGTATCTTTACCGCTGATTTCGCTCTTGCCTTGTGCTTTGGCTTCGCTCATAGTCTTGTCGAGCAAGCGGATACCAGTTTCCAATGTGCGGAGGAATGAATCTTCCTCTTCTTTCATCACCTTGCTGATGAGTTCCTTTTGTGCATTCAATTCAGGATATGCACCACCCATGTTCTCGATAAGGGTAGGCAATAGCTTGTACATGAATGCTTGCTTTTGACCTAAGAAGGTGTAGCCATAACGAACAGCACGACGCAAGATACGACGAATTACATAACCAGCTTTTGCATTGCTAGGCAATTGTCCATCGGTGATAGAGAATGCAATGGTACGAATGTGGTCGGCAATTACGCGCATGGCAATATCCTTTTGCTTGTCATCGCCATAGTTTACACCAGCCATAGTAGCAATTGCCTTAATCATTGGTTGGAAAACATCGGTGTCGTAGTTAGATGTTTTGCCTTGCAAAGCCATACAAAGACGTTCGAATCCCATACCAGTGTCGATAACCTTAGCAGGCAATCCTTCAAGGCTACCATCCGCCTTGCGGTTATATTGCATGAATACCAAGTTCCAAATCTCAATCACTTGCGGGTGATCTTTGTTTACCATTTGGTTGCCGGGTACTTTTGCTTTTTCTTCTGCCGAGCGCAAGTCGATATGTATTTCCGAACATGGACCACAAGGACCTGTATCGCCCATTTCCCAGAAGTTATCTTTCTTATTGCCATTGATAATATGATCTTTGGGCAAGAACTTTTCCCAATAAGATGCAGCTTCGTCGTCGCGGCTTAATCCTTCTTCAGGGCTGCCTTCGAACACTGTAGCATAAAGGTTTTCTGGATTCAGTTTCAATACATCTACCAAATACTCCCATGCCCAGTTGATTGCTTCTTGTTTGAAGTAATCGCCAAACGACCAGTTGCCAAGCATTTCGAACATGGTGTGGTGGTAAGTGTCATGACCTACCTCTTCCAAGTCGTTATGCTTACCGCTTACACGCAAACACTTTTGCGAGTCGGCAACACGCGCATATTTAATGGGTTGATTACCCAAGATAATGTCTTTAAACTGATTCATACCGGCATTGGTAAACATCAAAGTTGGGTCATCCTTGATAACCATAGGTGCCGAAGGCACGATTTGATGTCCTTTGCTCTCGAAAAAACTCTTGAAAGAGTCTCTAATTTCATTCGCTGTTAACATAGCTTTTTAACTAAATAATTCAAAAAACGGTACAAAGATAGTGGGTTTTTATTATTTTTGTCCCATCAAAACACGAAATATTTATAATAATGCGCAAAGTTTATTATGTATATAATACGAAAACCCACCGTTACGACCGTATCTATCCTACTGTGCGTCAACGGATAAGGATTGTTTTGCGTCGTGGTTTTTGGTTGTTTTTTGTCGGTTTGGTGTGCTTTGTGCTTGCGTTGCTTCTCTTTGGCTATCCGTCTGAAAAAGAGCTTCGTCAAGAAAATGCACGCTTGTTGGC
>JAFYML010000217.1 GCA_017556595.1 Bacteroides sp. | reverse complement strand
TTCTTCATCATAATAACCTTTCATTGCTTTAACATAAGAAAGAGTATTCTCTACATTATCTTGTGCTCCATCGCCATAACTATCCGCTATATTTCGAGCTTCTTTTGACTTAATAGCTCTATTTCTCCCTTAGTTTATTACATATTAAAACTATTCCCAATCATCCTCTAATACTTTCTTATATGCAAATTCAATATGTCATTAAGCCCAATATAATTCCCAAAAGTCTTTTCATAAAGATTGATGTATCACAAGACACAAACATAATGGTAGGTCTGTGTTACACCATTATCAATGTGCCTTTGACTTGCGGGCAAAGATAGCGCAAGCCGAGAGGAGAACAAAATAAATCGCATTTATTTTTATCCCGAAGCGCAGCCTATCTTATCAAAATTTAGCAAATAGTATTGAATATTCGATAGGCTTTTATTCAAATCTTTCGTGTCTCCCATTTGCATAAGAAAACAAAAAAGACAAATAAATCCTTACATTTAGTTATTTGCTCAAAATAAGGCTCTATGAAATTTTCCTCGTGAGGGAGATATATAGACCTCACGGGAAAAAATTTTTTTTCTCACGAGGAAAAAAAATCTGCCTCGTAGGGCATTCTATAAAGGATTGCAGCTGTTTGTGGAATTATCTTTACAAATGTAAATTGGATATATAAGAACGTTTGCATATACTTGCCGCAAGTATTAATCTTATTTCACTAAATTAGATAATATGAAAACGACAGAAGAAACACAAAAAAACTGGGAGTATCGCTTGGGAAAGCTGATGGACTCCCTACAAAACATTCCGAAGGATGCTGAAACCTACATCGCCTTGAACTATGACCTGATGTTTATCACCGAAAATGCCCAATACCTGAAACAGGAATTGTGCAAGCTGCACGAATCGTGGCACAAGAATTTACCCTTCGTGGGAAACGAAGGGGTGGATGAATGTTGGGGCGAACGTGCCAACAGCCTGCGCGAGAAGTGCCCACACAAGCCATTATCGAAGGCTATAAATTAGCTTTTCCGGGTGCCGATGTACCATTACTGAAGTGGTAAACTATTTGTTTCGTCGCTCAGAAATATAGATGCCACACAACACCAACGCTACACCAAGCAGTGCCATGAGGCTGACCGGTTCGTCCAAAAAGAGCATGGAGCCTACAAAGGTGAAGAGAGGGTTGAGGTAGAGGTAGTTGGACGAACTGACGGCACCCAAACGACGAAGCACCAAATTCCATACGTAGAAGCATACCAACGAGGCTAATACACCCAAAAACAGGAGATTGAACCATACAGCCGGAGGCGAGAATTGTTCCCACGACACGTTCCAAGGATTGGCAAGGAAAAAAGGAAGGATGGTGAGCAAGCCGTAAAAGAAGATTTTGCGCGTCAGGAATATCATGTTGTAGCGGTTGCCTATCTCCTGAAGGATGACACTATAGACTGCCCAACAGAGGGCGGCCGAAAAGGAGAGCATGTCGCCCAACGGATGGATGTGTAACAACACACTACCATTGAACACCACCAACGCTACTCCCACCAATGCCATGAGCGAACCAACAAGCAAACGACGGGAAGAACCCTCTTCGCCCTCGGCCAACGCTCTGCCTCGACGATAGCGACGAACCATCCAAGCAAGCAGGGCGGTGAGCAAAGGGGCGGTGCAGACTATGAATGCCACGTTGGTGACAAGTGTCAGGTGAATGGCGGTGTTCTCCGTAACAAAATAGAGCGAACCGCCCGTAACGCCAAGCACCAACGCCAACAGCTCGTCTTTCCAATTATCACACCATAGGCGGCGAGGCGAGAAAAACCAAATACCTACGTAGGCTATGACAAAGCGAAGCACGAATATCTCTTGTGGCGTGAAGCCGTGATTCAACAACACACGGGTAGAGATAAAAGTTAATCCCCAGATGCCTACAGTGGCCAAAGCAAGCAGGTGATAGAGGGTTTGGTTGGTTTGATTCATAATTCGATGCAATAAAATCGGCACAAAGATACATGTTTTGAAAATAAAGCGTAAATTTGCACCGGATAAAAGTGATTAACTATTAGCGTTTAGTGATTAGCGTTAAGCGTTTAGTGATTAGTAAATAATTAAAAATTCATAATTGCAAATATGGAGTATAATTTCAGGGAAATTGAGAAGAAATGGCAACAACGATGGGTAGAGAGAAAAACCTATCAAGTGACCGAAGATGAAACGAAACAAAAGTTCTATGTACTGAATATGTTCCCCTATCCAAGTGGAGCAGGTTTGCACGTAGGCCATCCGTTGGGATATATCGCATCGGACATTTATGCACGCTACAAACGATTGAAGGGTTTCAATGTGCTGAATCCGATGGGTTACGATGCATACGGACTACCCGCCGAACAATATGCCATCCAAACCGGTCAACACCCTGAAGTAACTACCAAAGCCAACATCAACCGCTATCGCGAACAGTTGGACAAGATTGGTTTCTGTTTCGACTGGAGCCGCGAGGTGCGCACTTGCGAACCGGGTTACTACCACTGGACACAATGGGCTTTCCAAAAAATGTTCGAAAGCTATTATTGCAACTTAGCCAAGAAGGCACTACCCATCAGCGAATTGGTGAAGCACTTCGAAGCACAAGGCAGCGAAGGTATTGATGCGGCTTGCAACGAAGAACTGAAATTCAGTGCCGAAGAGTGGAAAGCAATGAGCGAAAAAGAGCAACAGGAGTTGCTGATGAACTACCGCATTGCCTACTTGGGCGAAACAATGGTGAACTGGTGTCCGGCTTTGGGTACCGTACTTGCCAACGATGAAGTGGTGGATGGTGTGAGCGAACGCGGTGGTCACCCCGTGGTGCAAAAGAAGATGCGCCAATGGTGCTTGCGCGTATCGGCATACGCTCAACGCTTGCTCGACGGATTGGATAATATCGATTGGACTGAATCGCTGAAGGAGACACAAAAGAACTGGATTGGACGCTCGGAAGGTGCCGAAGTGCAATTCAAGGTGAAGGATAGCGACATGGAATTTACCATCTTCACTACCCGTGCCGACACGATGTTTGGTGTTACTTTCATGGTATTGGCTCCCGAAAGCGAATTGGTGGCTCAACTCACTACCGATGCACAAAAGGCAGAAGTAGAGGCTTACCTTGACCGCACAAAGAAACGCACCGAACGCGAACGCATCAGCGACCGCAAGGTGACCGGCGTGTTCAGCGGCTCGTATGCCATCAACCCATTTACCGGCGAAGCAGTGCCCATCTGGATTAGCGATTATGTATTGGCTGGATATGGTACAGGTGCCATCATGGCGGTACCGGCTCACGATAGCCGCGACTATGCTTTTGCCAAGCACTTCGGATTGGAGATTCGTCCGTTGGTTGAGGGTTGCGACGTGAGCGAAGAGAGCTTCGATGCTAAGGAAGGTATTGTGTGCAACTCGCCAAAAGCCGGTGCAACTCCTTACTGCGACTTGTCGTTGAACGGATTGAGTATCAAAGAGGCGATTGCCGCTACAAAACTATATGTAAAGGAACACAACTTAGGTCGTGTGAAGGTGAACTTCCGCTTGCGCGATGCCATCTCCAGCCGTCAACGTTACTGGGGCGAGCCATTCCCTGTTTACTACAAGGATGGTATGCCATACATGATTCCTGAAAATTGCTTGCCATTGGAATTGCCCGAAGTGAGCAAGTTCCTCCCAACAGAATCGGGAGAACCACCGCTTGGTAACGCCACTTGCTGGGCATGGGATACAGAAAACAACTGTGTGGTAGATAACGATAAGATTGACAACGTTACCATCTTCCCATTGGAATTGAACACCATGCCAGGATTTGCAGGATCGAGCGCTTACTACTTGCGCTATATGGATCCGAACAACAACGAAGCATTGGTTTCGGAAAAGGCTGACAACTACTGGCAAAATGTTGACCTCTACGTGGGTGGTACAGAGCATGCTACCGGTCACCTTATCTACTCGCGCTTCTGGAACAAATTCTTGTTCGACCTGGGTGTGAGTGTTAAGGAAGAGCCTTTCCAAAAATTGGTGAACCAAGGTATGATTCAAGGACGAAGCAACTTTGTATATCGCATTAAGGATACCAATACGTTTGTTTCGCTAAACTTGAAGGAGCAATACGACACTACCCCACTACACGTGGATGTAAATATCGTATCGAACGATGTATTGGATGTAGAGGCTTTCAAAGCATGGCGTCCGGAATATAACAATGCAGAATTTATCCTGGAAGATGGCAAGTATATCTGCGGATGGGCGGTAGAAAAAATGTCGAAATCGATGTTCAACGTTGTAAATCCCGACATGATTGTAGAGAAATATGGTGCCGACACATTGCGTATGTACGAAATGTTCCTTGGCCCCGTAGAGCAATCGAAACCTTGGGATACAAACGGTATTGACGGTGTACACCGCTTCTTGAAGAAATTCTGGAGCCTCTTCTACGACCGCAACGGACAATACTTGGTGAACGACGAAGCTGCTACAAAAGAGGAATTGAAATCGCTTCATAAACTTATCAAAAAGGTAAGTGGCGATATTGAAACCTTCTCGTACAATACTTCCATCTCGGCTTTCATGATTTGTGTGAACGAACTCTTTACACTGAAGTGTAGCAAGAAAGAAATTCTTAACCAATTGATTATCACTCTTGCACCATTTGCACCTCACGTTTGCGAAGAGCTTTGGGAAACATTGGGCAACGAAGGTAGTGTGTGCGATGCACAATGGCCCGAGTACAACGAAACCTACTTGGTGGAAGATTCGATAAATTACACCATTTCGTTCAATGGTAAGGCACGCTTCAATATGGAATTCCCAGCCGATGCCGATGCCAAGAGCATTGAAGCTGCTGCTATTGCCGACGAACGTGCCGCAAAATGGATGGAAGGAAAGAGCATCGTTAAGGTGATTGTAGTACCGAAGAAGATTGTGAATATCGTTATCAAATAAACTTGAATATGAATTTTCGGTTAAATAAAGTCAATTTAGCGAGCGAAGTAAAAGATTACTTTGCTATAACCATTGGTCTTTTCTGCTATGCATTAGGATGGGTGGCATTCTTGTTGCCCTACCAAATTTCGACCGGCGGTACAACCGGTATCAGTGCCATTGTGTATTATGCAACAGGGGTGCCTATTCAATATACCTACTTCTTAATCAATGTGGTACTGATGTTGTTTGCATTTAAAATATTAGGACCTAAATTCAGCATAAAAACTACGTTTGCCATTATTATGCTGACATTTATGCTCGAAATTATGCAAATAGTGATGAAGGATGAAACCGGTAACTTACCACAAATTTTAGGACCCGGACAAGACTTTATGGCGTGCTTGATAGGGGCTGCTATGTGTGGTGCCGGTTTGGGTATCGTATTTAATAATAACGGAAGTACCGGAGGTACGGATATCATTGCAGCTATCATAAACAAATATCGCGACGTTACACTTGGTCGTATGATTATGATTTGCGATGTGTTCATCATCTCTTCTTGTTATTTTATCTTCCATGATTGGCGAAGAGTAATTTTCGGATTCGTTACCTTGTTTGTCATTGGATTTGTATTGGATTATATCGTAAACAGTGTACGACAATCGGTGCAATTCCTTATCATCTCGAAAGAATATGAAAAGATAGCCGATTGCATCTCTCGCGATGCTCGTCGTGGTGTAACAGTGCTACACGGCATGGGTTGGTATAGCAAACAAGATGTAAAAGTGTTAGTTGTTTTAGCCTATAAACGACAATCGATAGAAATATTCCGATTGGTAAAACAGATTGACCCGAATGCATTTATTTCGCAAAGTCAGGTAATCGGTGTATATGGCGAAGGATTTGACAGACTGAAAGTTAAAGTGAAATAAAAATGAGTAAGAAAATTGTTTTTGCCACAAACAATGCACATAAACTAAACGAAGTAAGAGCCATTTTAGGAGAAAACATCGAAGTGCAAAGTTTGAGAGATATCAATTGCTACGATGATATCCCCGAAACAGCCGATACATTGGAAGGAAATGCCCTACTTAAAGCAAGGTATATTTACGAACGTTATGGAGTGGATTGCTTTGCCGATGACACCGGTTTGGAAGTGGAAGCATTGAATGGCGCACCAGGCGTTTATTCGGCTCGCTACGCGGACGAAAATGGCCATAATTCGGAAGCTAACATGCAGAAACTGCTAAAAGAACTGGATGGCGTAGAAAACAGAAAAGCACAATTCCGTACGGCTATTATAGTTATTGTAAATGGAAAGGAACATCTGTTCGAAGGTATCGTAAAAGGAAGTATTATCAAAACTCGGAAAGGTACATCAGGATTTGGATACGACCCTATCTTTGTTCCCGAAGGATATGATAAAACATTTGCCGAATTGGGCGATGATATAAAAAATAAAATCAGCCATCGGGCAGTAGCTACCCAGAAGCTTTGTAAGTTCTTACTGAAATAAAAAAGAAAAGGTGATGCTTGTTGTTGCATCACCTTTTTTATTATAATCCTAACTTTTCCGATATCTCTAACATACGTTCGATGGGGTGTACCGCTTTTTCGGCTATCTCCTTATTGACTACTATCTCGGGCGATTCGTTTTTCAAGCAATCGTAGAGCTTTTGAAGCGTGTTCAGGCGCATGTAGCTACATTCATTGCATGCACACGAATCGTTCTCTGGAAGAGCAGGAATAAACGTTGTATCGGGGCATTTCTTTTGCATCTCGTGTAGGATACCCGATTCGGTTACTACAATATACTTTCTGTCGGGATGAATAACAGCAAACTTTAAAAGGGCAGCTGTTGAACCTACAACATCGGCCATCTCTTGAATGGCTTGCTTACATTCGGGATGTGCCAAGATAAGTGCATCGGGATGTTGTGCTTTTGTTTCAACCAACTTTTCCACCGAGAATTGCTCATGTACATGGCAACTTCCATCCCAAAGTAACATGTTGCGACCTGTCTCACGGTTGATATATCCGCCTAAATTTTTATCCGGACCAAAGATTATTTTCTCATCTTTGGGGAAACTTTCTACAATTTGACGAGCATTGGTAGAGGTTACTACCACATCGGTAACTGCCTTTACGGCTGCTGTAGTATTAACATAAGAGATTACTGTATGATCGGGATGCGCATGAACAAACTGAGCAAATTTATCGGCCGGACAACTATCGGCCAACGAACAACCTGCCTCCATATCGGGCACCAATACTTTTTTGTCAGGACAAAGCACTTTGGCGGTTTCGCCCATGAAGTGAACACCACACATTACAATAATGTCGGCTTCGGTTTTTGCCGCCCATTGAGCCAACGCCAAACTATCGCCTACGAAGTCGGATATTTCCTGTATTTCGCTACGTTGGTAGTAATGACCCAAGATAACGGCATTTTTCTCTTTCTTCAGTTGCTTGATAGCTTCAATCAGATTATCCATAATTATATATATATTTTATTTCTCTTTTTTAAAGAATAAATCTTTGATGATGATGATAGTCGGTTGATAATGTTGATAACAAAACAGCTTTTTATTTGCTTTTTAACTTATTAGTCTTAGACAAAAAGTTATTGATAAGTTTTCCACATTATCCAAATCCGCTCTAACGATTGATAATAAATAAGATATTGATTATTTCTCTCTATTTATTAACAACCTGTTTATAAAGTGCAAAGTTAATAACTTTCGGGCGAAGTAACTATATTTAAGTATTGAAAAATGGGTGGATATTGGTGATAAAACTTTGTGCTAACTTTTTTGGATATTTGATTTTTTGGTTGGAATAGCATAAAAAACAATACTTCCAACTTTTTTAATATGAATTTATAACAATAGTTTCCACAGGTTTTCCACAAGTTATTAACCGATAAATGAACAGAAAATTGTATTTTTGCACCGATAACGTAAGACAATGTATAACTATGTATCGTAAACTGAAAATTACCGAACTGAATAGAATCAGTGTAGAAGAATTTAAAGAGGCTAATAAATTGCCATTGGTGATTGTATTGGATAATGTGAGAAGTTTGCACAACATAGGTAGTGTGTTTCGTACATCGGATGCTTTTCGCGTAGAGTGTATCTATTTGTGTGGTATAACAGCTGTACCACCTCATGCCGAAATGCATAAAACAGCATTGGGTGCCGAGTTTACCGTAGATTGGAAGTACGCAAAGAATACGATAGATGCAGTGAATGAATTGAAAGAAGCCGGTTATTTAGTCTTCTCTATTGAACAAGCCGAAGGTAGCACCATGCTGGATAAATGGGAAATGGATGCTACCAAGAAATATGCCATTGTTTTTGGAAATGAGGTGAAAGGAGTGGATCAAGAGGTGATTGATAATAGCGATGGTTGCATAGAAATACCGCAATATGGCACGAAACATTCATTGAACGTATCGGTAACAGCCGGTATTGTGATTTATCAATGTGCTGAAAGATTGATGAAGTAGTATTAAATCTGTCCGTTTTCTACCAAGATAATTACTCGTTCTGTCATGGCATCATCGCCTTCGGCATCGTATTCTTTCTTTAAGCTGGCACCAAACAATGCGGCAAATGCTTGATAAAATCCGGCTTTGAACGATCCCATAAATGCTTGTACCAATTCGTATCCGGTAGAGTTGGTTTGTCTATCCACTAATTTTATGAGCAACTTTCCTTGCGAAAAGGTTAGTTTCTTCATTATCGGGGTGTATTGTTTCTTTATACTTTTCTCTACGGCCTTGATGTGCTCTTGACGCGCCTTTTCCGTAGGTAGCGTTTGTAGTACTTCGTAGGTTTCGATTACGGCTTTGCGCACCTCTTTGGAAATAGGTAGTACTTTTTTTACATCGCGCACCAATTTGGTGTACTTTTGTCTTTCTTGATTGTTCTTAAAATAGAGGGGTTTAAAGATGTGTACAGTAGGGAGTGTGAAGTAAGGAATAGTATCACCTTCGTAGATACACATGGGGGCTAAGGTAACAGGTTTTTCCATTGCTGAAACATCTTCAGTAATGACTTGTGCTTTTACTTTGCCAAGCGAAAGTAAGAAAAGCATAAAAATCATAATGTTAGCCCATGCTTTCATGTTGCAAATGTAAGTTATTTCGTGTAAAATTCATACTTTCTACACTTTTCTTTATACCTTTGTACGATAATTAAACAAGATTTAAGGTATGACAGTTATTTATCCTTCACCAATATTTGGTCCTGTACACTCGCGCAGATTGGGTGTTTCGTTGGGAATAAACCTAATGCCTGCCGATGGTAAATTGTGCAGTTTTAATTGTGTTTATTGTGAATGTGGATTGAATGAACAGTTTCGTCCATCTTCGCCACGCCCTACCCGACAAGAGGTGGCCGAGGCGTTGGAAGCACGTTTGTTGGATATGCAACAGAATGGGCCTTTTCCCGATGTATTGACTTTTGCAGGTAATGGTGAACCAACAGCTCATCCGCATTTTGCCGAAATAATGGAGGATACTATTTACTTGCGCAATAAATATTTTCCAAATGCAAAGGTAAGTGTGCTAAGTAATGCTACAATGTTGCATAAACCGGCCGTTTTCGAGGCATTGAAGCTGGTAGATAATAACATTTTGAAACTTGATACGGTGGACGAAGCATATATTCGCTTGATTGATGCACCGGTGGGACGCTATTCGTTGCCGGCGGTTATCGAACAAATGAAAGCATTCGAAGGTCATTGCATTATTCAGACAATGTTTTTGAAGGGTGAATACCGTGGGGTGGATGTGAATAATACTACGGATAAGTATGTATTGCCTTGGTTGCAAACGGTTAAGGAGATTGCACCCAGTCAGGTGATGATTTATACCATCGATCGTGAAACTCCGGTGGATGGATTATTAAAGGCTTCGCACGAAGAGTTGGACGCTATAGCCGAAAAAGTGCGTGAAGCAGGTATTAATGTAAGTGTATCGTATTAAATAAGGTTTAAAATATGGCAAAGAAAAAAAATACAAAGAGTAGTAAGAAGAAAAGCAATTCGAAGTTGCTTTACCTTGTTTTGATAATTGTAGTTGCTTTGGTTTGTTGGTTTCATGAAGCTATTTTAGGTTTTGGATTCGATTCGGAAAAGCAAGAAAAGACGGTAGTAGATAAGGTTGATGCTATCGTGGTAGATAAAGTAGAACCGATAAAGGTAAATGCTATAAAAACAGAGGTAAAGCAAAATGTATCGGAGAAGAAAGCGGATGTTTCCAAAAAAACTACTAAAAAAGAGGTAGTAAACCTATCGGATATAAAGAATTTGGAGCGTCCGGCATCTATCAAGAATCGTTCGGAACGCATCATGCAACGCATGAACTACATCACTTCGTATAATAAAAAGTGGAAAATGCCTAATTGGGTGGCATGGAAGATTGATAAAAGCGAATTGGAAGATAAGGAAGAGCGTAGCAATGAATTTTTACCCGATCCTGATTTGAAAGAGGGGGAAGCTGTAACTACGAACGATTATCGTGGTTCGGGATACGACCGTGGACACATGTGTCCGGCCGGTGATAACCGCTACAATTGGAAAGCGATGCAAGAGAGTTTTTACATGACCAATATATGTCCGCAAGACCATAAACTGAATAGTGGCGATTGGAACGACTTGGAAGAGATGTGTCGCTTCTGGGCTGAAAAAGAGGATGGATTGTATGTGGTGTGTGGCCCTATTGTAACAAGTAAATCGCCCAAGACTATTGGTAGAAAACAAAAAGTGGTAGTGCCCGATGCTTTCTTTAAGGTGATATTAAGTCTATCGGGCAAGCAACCGCGTGCATTGGGTTTCATCTTTGACAATAAAAATACTCGTCAACACTTAGGCAAGTATGCCAAAAGTATTGACGAGGTAGAAGCTTTAACCGGTATAGATTTCTTTCCGGCTTTACCCGACGATATAGAGGTTGCAGTCGAGAAACAAATTAATCTTCGTTCCTGGGGGTTGGATTAAACCAACTCCTTGGCACGTTCCAAAGCTACGTTGATATTGGGGCAGATATTATCTTTACCCAATAATTCGTAGAATCCCGATTTTTCGAGTACTTTGTGTACTTTCTCGTTTACACCCGAAAGTACAATAGTGATGTGTTCCTTTTGCGACATTATACAGAGGTTTTCCAAGTTGTGGATACCTGTAGAGTCGATGAAAGGCACTTTACGCATGCGAAGAATACGCACTTTCGGACGTGGACGTTCGCCAGAGAGTGACATCATTTCTTCGAATTTAGTGGCTATACCAAAGAAGTAAGGACCATTGATTTCGTAAACTTCCACTTTTTCGGGAATAATCAAATGTTCTTCGGCCAAAGTCATATCGGTTTCTTTCGAAGGATCTATTTCGTTTTGGATAACCGAAATCTCGGTTGTTTCCATTACACGACGCATGAAGAGTACGCAAGCAATAACCAAACCAAATTCGATAGCGATGGTGAGGTCGAAGATAATGGTGAGGAAGAAGGTTATCAGCAATACACTAATATCCGACTTTGGATTCTTCATCAACGCCTTGAAGGTGCGCCAGCCACTCATGTTATACGATACAATTACCAATACACCAGCCAAACATCCCATAGGAATATATTGCGCCAAAGGCATCAGGAAGAGGAGAATCAACAACAACACACCTGCGTGGATAATACCGGCAACAGGTGTCTTACCGCCATTGTTAATGTTGGCCATGGTACGTGCAATGGCACCGGTAGCAGGGATACCACCAAACAATGGGGTAACGATGTTTGCTACACCTTGTGCTATCAATTCAGTATTCGAATCGTGCTTGTCGCTTATCATACCATCGGCAACGGCTGCTGAAAGAAGCGATTCGATAGCACCCAACACGGCAATGGTTACAGCTACAGGGAAGAGGTTGCGAATAGCATCCCAATTCAAATCGGGCACTACAGCATCGGGAAGTTCAGACTTGATGCTGAAACGGTCGCCAATAGTGTCGATACAGGTAATTCCACCATATACCTTTAGCAAATAAACACCTACAGTAACCAAAATAATAGCTACCAACGAGCCGGGTATCTTCTTCGAAAAACGAGGAGTGATAGCAATGATAATGATACTCAATATGCTGATAGCTGTGTTCCACCAATTAATCGTGTCGAAGTGGCGGAAATACAACATCCATTTTCCTATGAAATCGCCAGGCACCTTTTCGTCACCAAAATTCAAACCAAACACGTCGGCTATCTGGGTAGTGAAGATAGTTACGGCAATACCGCTGGTGAATCCCACAATGATGGGGTAAGGAATAAACTTAATAATAGCACCTAGCTTGAATACTCCCAACAACACCAACATGACACCCGCCATTAGTGTGGCTACAATCAATCCGGCTTCGCCATATTGCTGGATAATGCCATAAATAATTACGATAAAGGCTCCTGTAGGGCCACCAATCTGCACTTTGCTACCACCCAATAGGGAAATTAAAAAACCGGCTATGATAGCAGTGATAATACCTTTTT
Organism: Bacteroides sp.; assembly: GCA_017556595.1. Lineage (GTDB taxonomy): Bacteria > Bacteroidota > Bacteroidia > Bacteroidales > Bacteroidaceae > Bacteroides. The sequence continues at coordinate 14,298 of JAFYML010000217.1, read as the reverse complement.
CTGGTGAAACACCCGAAGCAATACCAAAAGCAATGGCCAAAGGAAGAGCTACAATACCTACAATAATACCAGCCATCAAATCTTGCATGAACATGGCTTTCGAGTAGTTTTGCAAAGTTGTATAAAGCTTTGGCTTAAAACTGAACGCTTTCATCTTCTTAATACCTATAAATATTTACCTATAAAAAGTTAATAATTCAAAAGAGTGCGCAAAATTAGTGAACTTTTCTTTTATAAATTCATTATAAGGTAGTTATTTTGTATTCAAACAGAAAAATATTGAAAAAAGCTTGTTTGATAAGCAAAACCTTGTTAGATTTGCAATTATAAACCCAAACTATAATGATTATGGCTAAAAGTGTAAAAGGAACTCAAACAGAAAAGAATTTGCTGACTTCATTTGCCGGCGAATCACAAGCGCGTATGCGTTATACTTACTTTGCAAGTGTAGCAAAGAAAGAAGGATATGAACAAATTGCAGCTATCTTTACCGAAACTGCCGACCAAGAAAAAGAACACGCAAAGCGTATGTTCAAGTGGTTGGAAGGTGGCATGGTGGAAATCACTGCTTCTTATCCTGCAGGTGTAATAGGAAGTACACTCGACAACTTGAAAGCTGCTGCTGCCGGTGAGCACGAAGAGTGGTCATTGGATTATCCACACTTTGCAGAGGTGGCCGACAAGGAAGGTTTCCCCGAAATTGCAATGATGTATCGTGCAATCTCTGTGGCAGAAAAGGGTCACGAAGAACGCTACAATGCTTTCGTAAAGAACATCGAAGCTGGTAAGGTTTTCGAAAAAGATACTGAAGTTACTTGGCAATGCCGCAATTGTGGATATATTCTCACTGGTACAGAAGCACCTGAGCTTTGTCCAGCATGCGCACACCCAAAAGCTCACTTCGAAGTGAAGAAGGAAAATTGGTAATACATATACCTTATATATAATGAAGCAGCCGCAACCTTTTTTTCAGAAGGTTGCGGCTGTTTTTTTGCTCTTGCAACTGCAAAAAGCCAACGGGGAATACTTATTTCTTCGGATAATCAATGCTATAGTGCAAGCCGCGACTTTCCTTTCGCTCCATGGCTTGGCGGGTGATGAGGTAACCTACGTTAATCATGTTGCGAAGTTCGCAAAGTTCGCGAGTGGCTTTGCTTCGCTTAAAGAGGCGTTCGGTTTCTTCGTAGAGGATATCGAGACGATTCCATGCACGCTTCAAGCGGGTGTCGCTACGCACGATACCTACATAGGCTTCCATGATTTGGTTCACCTCCTTCATGCTTTGGGTGATGAGCACACGTTCTTCGTTGCTGATGGTGCCTTCGTCGTTCCATTCGGGGATGTCTTCTTCGTTGAAGTCGTAGCGGTCGATAACGCTCATGGCATGCTTAGCAGCAGCATCGGCATAGACAACGGCCTCTATCAACGAGTTGCTGGCCAATCGGTTACCACCATGTAGGCCAGTGCACGAACATTCGCCAATAGCATAAAGTCGGCGGATGCTGCTTTGTCCGTCCAAGTCAACCTTGATGCCGCCACATAGGTAGTGAGCCGCCGGTGCTACGGGGATATAATCTTTTGTAATGTCGATGCCTATACTGAGGCATTTCTTATAGATATTGGGGAAATGTTGTTTGGTTTCTTCGGGGTCTTTGTGGGTAACGTCCAGATAGACATGCTCTTCGCCACGAAGTTTCATTTCGTTGTCGATGGCGCGGGCTACGATGTCGCGTGGTGCCAACGATAGGCGTTCGTCGTACTTCTGCATAAACTCTTTGCCATCTTTTGTACGGAGCACACCTCCGTATCCACGCATGGCTTCGGTAATCAAGAAGGATGGGCGGTCGCCTGGGTTGTAGAGGGCTGTGGGGTGGAATTGAATGAATTCCATGTCTTTCACTACTCCTTTAGCACGATATACCATGGCTATGCCATCGCCTGTAGCTACCAATGGGTTGGTTGTTTGGCGATAGACAGCTTCGCAACCGCCTGTAGCCATGATGGTTACTTTGGATAGGAAGGTATCTACATTGCCGGTTTCCTCGTTCAGGATGTATGAACCGAAGCACTTGATGCCGGGTGTGTAGCGTGTAACGATAATGCCCATGTGGTGTTGAGTAATAATCTCTACGGCATAGTGGTTGGTGAAGATGCTGATGTTGGGATTGGCTTTGACGGCTTCGATAAGTGAGGTTTGAATTTCGGCACCAGTATTGTCCTTGTGGTGAAGGATGCGGAATTCAGAGTGTCCGCCCTCTTTGTGGAGGTCGAACTCGCCATCTTCTTTCTTGTCGAAATCCACTCCCCAGTTAATCAATGCTTTAATCTGTTCGGGTGCGTTTCGTACTACCTTTTCCACGGCTTCGCGGTCGCTTATCCAGTCGCCGGCAATCATGGTGTCTTCGATGTGCTTGTCGAAGTTATCCACTTTCATGTCGGTTACGGCAGCAATACCTCCTTGTGCAAAGTAAGTGTTTGCTTCTTCCAATCCTGCTTTGCAGATAAGGGCTACACTACCCTTTGGGGCTACTTTCAGTGCAAAACTCATACCGGCAATACCTGAGCCGATGACGAGGAAATCGAATTTTCTAACCATAGTATAGTTATTCTTATAAACTTAAGAGGGTAAGCCAAATTTGTTTTGACTTACCCTCTTTTATTTTTATTCAGCAGCAGTGGCCAAAGGCGATGGTGTGGTGTATGTGCGTGCGGCAAGTTCTTTGTCCAGCATATACAAACCATATTTATTGTCTTCTACAGCTTCGAAAGCAGCAATCATGTCGCGTGCATTTTCTTCTTCTTCCACTTGTTCGTCGATGAACCAGTTAAGGCGGCTGATAGAAGCATAGTCGCGATCTTCGTTGGCAATAGCGGCCAAGTTATTGATGAGCGAAGTCACTTTCTTTTCATGTTCAAGTGTTTGTTTGAACATATCCAACACCGAATTCCAAGTAGCTGGCACTTCAGCGATAGGAAGCAATGTTACCTTAGCATCGCGTGAGTTCAAGAAGTTCATAAAGATGCGTGCATGGTCTTGTTCTTCTTGGAATTGAACGTAGAACCAGTTGGCTACACCTTTTTGTCCTTTTGTTTCGGCATCCATCGACATGGCCAAATAGAGGTATGCTGACCACAATTCGGCATTGATTTGTGCGTTGATAGCATCGTGTAATTTTTGACTTAACATAATTGTATTGTTTTAAGGGTTATTCTCTTTGCAAAAATAAGAATTTTTTTAAATATTATGCTATCTTTGCGAAAAATAAATTGTTTGAAATGAGTAACTATCAATTAGCCATTATCGGAGGTGGCCCTGCCGGATATACAGCAGCAGAAATAGCAGGCAAGGCGGGGTTAAGTGTTGTATTATTCGAGAAAAAGAGTTTGGGCGGCGTTTGTTTAAACGAAGGGTGTATTCCAACAAAAACATTACTCTATTCGGCCAAGACGCTCGATGCAGCGCGTCATGCGGCCAAGTATGCCGTGAAGGTGGGCGAAGCCGAAGCCGATTTGCCGAAAATCATTGCGCGTAAGCAAAAGGTGGTGCGTAAATTGGTGTTGGGCATTAAAGGCAAATTGACGAATGCCGGTGTAACCATTGTGAATGGCGAAGCAATAGTGTTAGACAAAAACCATATACAATGTGGCGAAGAGCAGTACGAATGTGACAATTTGTTACTTTGCGCCGGTTCGGAGACATTCATTCCTCCCATTCCCGGCGTGAACGAGGTGCCTTATTGGACACACCGCGATGCGCTCGATTGCAAAGAGTTGCCGCAATCGTTAGTGATTGTTGGTGGTGGCGTTATCGGTATGGAATTTGCCTCCTTCTTCTGTAGTATGGGGGTGAAAGTAACTGTTATCGAAATGCTCGACGAGATACTTGGCGGCATGGATAAAGAGCTTTCGGCCATGTTGCGCACAGAGTATGCCAAGCGTGGCGTACAATTTTTACTTAACACTAAAGTTATTTTCCTAGAAGGGAAAGAGAATTCGGTGAAAGTGACCTACGAAAATGCCGAAGGCGAAAACGTGCTTGAAGCCGAGAAAGTGTTGCTCAGCGTAGGCCGCAAACCGGTTACCAATGGCTACGGATTGGAAAACTTGAACTTAAAACGCACCGAGCGAGGTTCTATTTGGGTAAACAACCAATTGCAAACCTCGGGAGAGGGTGTTTATGCTTGTGGCGATTTAAACGGTCGTTCGCTTTTAGCACATACTGCCGTGCGCGAAGCCGAAGTGGCCGTGCATGCCATTTTAGGTAAAAACGATGCGATGGCCTACAACGCAATCCCCGGCGTTGTATATACCAATCCGGAGATTGCCGGAGTGGGTGCAACCGAAGAGAGCCTAAAGCAGCAGGGCATTGCTTATACCGTGAAGCAACTTCCAATGGCCTATAGCGGACGATTTGTTGCTGAGAACGAGGGTGTTAATGGTGTATGCAAAGTGTTGGTAGGCGAAGACGATACCATTCTTGGCGCACATCTTTTGGGAAATCCTGCATCCGAAATCATCACACTTGCAGGTATGGCCATAACATTAGGATTGAAAGCAGAAGAGTGGAAAAAAATGGTATTTCCCCACCCTACGGTAGGAGAAATCTTTAAAGAAACTGTGTAGTTTTATGAAAATTCGTACACTTCTCATCATAGCAATTTATTGTTGTTTTGTTACCACTTCTTTTGCACAGACAAGAGATGTAGTGACAAATGCCTTCTCTTCGCAACTCGATTCGTTGGTCGAAGCCTATTTACCGCAAGCTTCGCATGTTGGGATTTATGCTTACGACTTGACGGACGACCAACCACTTTACGCCTACGAAGCAGAAAAGTTATCGCGTCCGGCATCGACAATGAAACTCATTACCGCCATTTCGGCTTTAGCACATCCGCAAGGAAAAGAGCCATTCCGTACCGAGGTGTGGTATCGTGGAAACATTGAGCAAGATACCCTTTGTGGTGATATTTATGTGGTGGGAAGCATGGATCCTGAGTTTAACAACGAAGCACTCGACTCGTTGGTGAATATGATGGTAGCTTTGCCATTTTGCTATGTAAAAGGCAATTTGTATGGGGATGTGTCAATGAAAGACTCTATCTACTGGGGTAAAGGATGGTCTTGGGATGACAATCCGAATGCTTATCAACCTTATCTCTCACCATTGATGTTACAAAAAGGTGCAGTAGAAATAGAGGTAACACCAACAACAAAAGGTATGCCTGCCGATGTGTTGCTAACTCCGGTTTCTACCTATTATACTATAACCAACAATACTCAAACGGCTACTCCCGATGCCGGCAAATTCAACTTTTCGCGCAATTGGTTGGAAAATGGAAACGACTTAATTGTGTCGGGCAATGTAGATAGAAAGCGCACGGCAAGAGTAAACATCTATGAGCCGGAGAAATTCTTTATGCACACCCTTCAAGAGCGTTGGGAAAATCGTGGTATGCTGTTTAGTAACCGCTATGCTTTTAAAGAAATGTTGCCAACAGATAGCTGTTCGTTGTTGATGGCCTATGAAACACCTATACAAGCCGTTTTGGATGAAATGATGAAAGAAAGCGATAACCTAAATGCTGAAGCTATGCTCTATCGTTTGGCATGGCAAGTAACAGGCAAGCGTCACCTATCGGCCGATGAAGCCATCAAACCATTGCAAGAAACCATCAACGCTCTTGGCTATAAATCAACGGATTACCGAATTGTAGATGGATGTGGCTTGTCCAATTACAATGCTGTTTCGGCCGAGTTGTTGGTTGCTTTTCTTCGTTTTGCGTATAGTCAGCCAGCTATCTATCAAGCTATTTTCCAGGCATTACCCATTGCAGGCATAGATGGTACGTTACAATCGCGCATGCAACGACGTTCGCCTGCCTATAAAAAGGTGCGTGCAAAGACAGGTACAGTTACCGGTATCTGTACGTTAGCGGGTTATTTAACCGCTTCCAACGGACACCAAATAGCTTTCGCTATTCTGAATCAAAACCATTTAGCACACCGCGATGCCCGCCTATTGCAAGATAAGATTTGTGAGTTTCTGTGTGGGTATAAATAAAAAAGAGGAGCATTCGAAAAAATGCTCCTCTTTTTATTGTATGTTGTATCAATTACAAATACTTCTTCCAATCGGTGTTGCGCATATCGCCACTCTTAGCCAATTCGGCATGCATGCCAAGTGCAGCTTGCATCAAGTGTGGAGTTTGTGCTTTGCCGTCTGTTAGTTTCAAGTAGTCCCAAAGCAATTGCTTGTAGTCAGGGTGTGCACAATTTTCGATAATCAATTGAGCGCGTTCCTTTGGACTCTTGCCACGGAGGTCGGCTACACCTTGTTCGGTAACAACGATGTTCACATCGTGTTCGGTTTGGTCGTGGTGCGAAATCATTGGTACAATGGCACTAATCTTACCTTCTTTAGCTACTGATGGGCATGTGAAGATTGAGATGTAAGCATTGCGGGTAAAGTCGCCCGAACCACCGATACCGTTCATCATCTTTGTACCGCTGATGTGTGTAGAGTTTACATTACCATAAAGGTCGGTTTCGATAGCGGTATTGATAGAGATAACACCTAAGCGACGGATAATTTCGGGGCTGTTAGAGATTTCAGATGGACGAAGTACCAACTTGTCGCGGTAGAAATCCATGTTTTCGTAAATCTCGTTCAAGCAGTCGTTGGTTACAGTCAAAGAACAACCAGAAGCAAACTTCACACGACCATCGCGGATAAGTCCTACTACAGAGTTTTGGATTACTTCGGTGTAAACTTCGAATGCAGGGATAGCCTTTGAACGGCCAAGTGCGCCCAATACAGCGTTGGCAATGTTACCTACGCCCGATTGCAATGGCAAGAAAGTGCTTGGGATGATACCACGTTGCATGTCTGACACCAAGAAATCGGCTACGCGTTCGCCAATCTTATCGGTTACAGGGTCGGCATCGGTAAATGCACGTGCTTCATCGGGCCAGTTGGTTTCTACAACACCAACAATCTTCTTAGGATCTACTTGTACGTAAGGTTGTCCGATGCGGTCATCTACTTTGAAAATAGGAATTTCGCGGCGATAAGGAGGATCGAGTGGTTCGTACACGTCGTGCAAGCCCATACCAGCTTTGCTGTGTGCAGCGTTCAACTCAACGATTACCTTGTCGGCCAAGCGAGCTACTGTTGGAGAGATACCTCCGGCAGCAGTCAAGTAAATCTTTCCGTCTTCGGTTACTTCGCATGCTTCGAGGATAGCTACGTCAACCTTTCCCATGAAACCATAGCGAACTTCTTGTGCCATTTGCGACAAGTGGATGTCGTTGTAGGCAATTTCGCCATTGTTTACTGCTTTGCGGAAATCGGGGTTAGTAGTGTATGGTGCGCGGTAGCGGATAGCTTTTGCACGTGTAAGAACACCATCGCACGAGTCGCCTGTCGATGCACCTGTGAAGATTCCGATTTGGAAAGGATTACCTTTTGCATGTTCTGCTTCTGCAATCTTTGCCAATTCGGCTGTTACAGCTTTGGCGGTACCGGCTGGTGTAAATCCGCTCAAGCCAATGTTCATGCCATGTTTAATGTGGCTGGCAGCTTCGGCTGCTGAAATAATTTTTAATGCCATTTTGTTTTATTTTAAGACCTATTGTTCAAAAATGTTTTCGTTGTAAGATTTCTCCCCAAATAATTGCTTTTCGCGCCTCTTCGGCCGAGTTTATTTGGAAGTCGTCGTTATTTTCTTCTATCGTTGGTTGCTCCATGGGTGTGGGTATTGGAGCTGTTTTTCGTTCAGTGTTTTTGTTTGGTTGGATGAACGGCCGTGGTGCTTTCGTTTTTTTTGCCGGTTGTTGTTGGGATACCACTATCACCGGTTTTTCTTCGAATGCTTTTTCCTCTTCGAAGTCGGATTCATCAGTATCTTTAAACTTTGCCTTAAAAAAACTAAAGAGAATCCCTATGACAACAATTAATATGGCAGTCCAATCTTCCATAACTTTCACTATTGTTTCGTTTTGTGTGACAAAGATATAGATTTTAATTCGATTAAACGCTTATAATTAGGAGAAAAATAAAAAAGGGCAGCTTCACAGCTACCCCTTTGCCTTTTAACCTAAACCTTAACTATGAAAAAATCTAATGTTTCTTTCGGCTGCAAAGATGAGCATAATTTTTATACCCACCAAATATATTGAGAAAAAAAGTTCATCAAATTAACAAAATTTAGAGAAATCTGCTATTTTTATGCTAATTGTACCTAATTTTTGCTATTTTCGACCTATCTTTCAAGTCAAAATGTTATCTTTGCAGCGTTATTAATAGCATTTTTATTATTTTTATGGAAGAGAAAATGGGAGCGGACTTAAAATCCGCAACTGAAACAGGCGAAAACAAGAAATTGTTTATCGAGACTTACGGCTGCCAGATGAACGTTGCCGATAGTGAAGTGGTTGCATCGATTATGCAGATGGCCGGTTATTCGCTGGCCGACTCGTTGGACGAGGCCGATGCAGTGTTTATGAATACATGCTCTATTCGCGATAATGCCGAGCAGAAGATTCTCAATCGTTTGGAGTTTTTCCAAGCTATGCGTCGAAAAGGAAAAAAAATCATTGTAGGCGTGTTGGGATGTATGGCCGAGCGCGTAAAGGATGAACTTATCCAAGAGCATGGTGTGGATGTGGTTTGTGGCCCCGATGCTTATCTGTCGTTGCCCGAATTGATGGCTGCTGTCGAATTGGGCGAGAAAGCTATCAATGTCGAACTTTCTACTACCGAAACCTATCGCGATGTTATTCCTTCGCGCATTTGCGGCAATCACATCTCTGGTTTTGTATCCATTATGCGTGGATGTAACAATTTCTGTACCTATTGCATTGTGCCTTATACACGTGGCCGCGAGCGCAGCCGCGATGTAGAGAGTATCTTGAGTGAAGCACGCGATTTACAAGAAAAAGGTTATAAGGAACTTACCTTATTGGGACAAAATGTCAATTCCTATCGTTTCCAATCGCCCGATGGAAGCACTATTACCTTCCCTACTCTATTGCGCATGGTGGCGCGTGCAGTGCCTAGTATGCGTGTGCGTTTCACCACCTCCCATCCTAAAGATATGAGCGACGAAACCTTGCAAGTGATTGTCGAAGAACCCAATGTTTGCCGACACATTCACCTACCGGTGCAAAGTGGTAGTTCGCGCATTTTGAAACTAATGAATCGTAAATACGACCGCGAATGGTATCTTGAACGTGTCGATGCTATTCGTCGCATCATTCCAGATTGCGGATTGTCAACCGACATCTTCTCCGGTTTCCATAGCGAGACAGAGGAAGACCACCAACAATCGCTTTCGTTGATGGAGGTTTGTGCTTACGATGCCGCCTTTATGTTTAAGTATAGCGAACGTCCCGGTACACATGCCAGCAAGCACCTCCCCGACGATATACCCGAAGAGGTGAAGATTCGTCGTCTGAACGAAATCATTGCTTTGCAAAACCGTCTTTCGGCCGAAGCCAACGAGCGTTGTGTGGGCAAAACCTACGAAGTGCTTGTAGAGGGTGTGTCGAAACGCAGCAAAGACCAACTGTTTGGTCGCACTGAGCAAAACCGCGTAGTGGTGTTCGATCGCGGAGAGCATCGTATAGGCGATTTTGTCAATGTTCGCATCACCGAGTGTAGTTCGGCTACATTAAAGGGCGAAGCGATAGATTAAGTATTTCCGTAAGAATTTAGTATAAATCGAGAGCTGGCATTTTGACAAAATGTCAGCTCTTGACATTTTGATATTCAAACCGCGCGAGAATCGCCTATTTCGGTGCAAGGTAAAGGGTGGTGCGGAAAAACGAAACGGGAAGTATTTAAATCATTGTAATATTGTACGATAGCGAAATCTTTACAAAAATTCTATGCGAAAATCTGTTGGATATTCTTACTTTTTTCGGCTTTTTTCGCACTTTCTGCCGAAAGCTCGAAACTTTGCTTCCGGGATCCCGCGTGATTTCCTCCGTAGATGCGGCACTTTCTGCCGTCATCGCGCGCAATTACCGCGATAAGCGCCGAGGTTACGGCGACAACTCCGCGTGATTCCGGCAGTAATCCCGCGTGATTTCAGAAGAAAGATTTTTGCTTCTCTCAAAACGGCCGTTTTTTGCAAAAGAGCGTGTTAGAAGATTGTGGATATTTTGAGCAAATAGTTATCAAATATTGCAATTTAGTAACGGATTGTTCTGTGATGAAATGAGAGAGATTAGGTATGATGTGAACTACTTTTTTAATACAAAGTCAAATCTTAATCCCCCATTTGGACGATTGCTGGCGGTTATTGTGCCACCATGAAATTGAACAGCATGTTTCACGATGGAAAGGCCAAGTCCAGTGCCTCCTTTTTTTCGTGATCGGCCTTTATCTACACGATAAAACCTTTCAAAAAGACGTGATAATTGTTTTTCCTCTACACCACAACCATCATCCTCAAAGCGAATTTTACATTCTTGCTCATTATTTGTGATAAGTGATATATAAATGTTCTTTCCCTCTGAATAGGCTATTGCATTTTCTGTAAGGTTACGGAAAATGGAACCTATAAGCGAAAGATTGCCGTTTAATGTTACTTGTTCGTTAAAGCTGGTATGTAAAGTCATACATTCGTTTTCTGGCATCATTTCCAATTCATCGGCAATATCACACAATATATCATTGATAACAACCTCTTCTTTGCAGATAAGTGCGTTTCCATCTTCTATTCTTGTAATTAACGAAACATCAGCTAATAATCGTCTCAGGCGTTCATTGTTAGTATAGCACCTTTCAATGAGTTCTTGGCGTTTCTCTTCACTTAAAGTAATACCGGAAAGTAATGTTTCTAGGCATACCTGAATGGAAGCAACAGGTGTCTTTAATTCGTGATTGATATTGTTTGTGAGTTGGCGTTTCAGGCGATTCTTCTCTTGTTCCGCTTCGTAATGATTTACTCGCTCTATATCCTTGCCGAGTTTGCGGGTGGTGAAATAGGCTATTACACTCATTGATAGCGTGATAGAAATCATTACCATAAGGAAAGACCAATCGGCTTCGAGCAAGTCTTTCAATGTACTTGAATATGGAATAGCAGTACGAACTATCACTCTATTACCGCGTGTTGCAGAGTAGAAATATTCGCGACCATCACTCTTAGATTGGCGTCCGATATGATAGCCCGAACCATTATCCAAAGCATCAACAATCTCAGGTCGGTTACTATGATTACCAAGTGAATCGGCAGGAATTGTGTTATCATAAATAACAGCTCCCGATAGCGTGATGAGTGTTATTCTGAGATCATCAAAAGGCTTCTCATGCGATGCAATGTATTCTTCGTATGACTCTCCATCTTCGATAGCTATAAGTAGATGCCGATTGTATAGTTGTAACTGAGCACTCAGAAACTCTGACTTATACTCCTTCTCTCGTAGGTATTGGAATCCGATAAAGCAGACTACAATTGTCCAGGAGAATGCGATGAGTTGCAGAAAGAGCTGTTTGTGAAAGGATAATTTAATCGCGAAAGCCATAACCAAAACCTGAACGAGTTACAATATACGAACCATACGCACCAATTTTAGAACGTAAGCGGGTGATATTCACATCAATGGTTCTATCCAGTACTACCACTTCGTCGCTCCAAACGCTACTTAGAATCTGTTCGCGAGAGCAAATCTTACCTCGATGCTGTATCAAGTAAGCCAATAGTTCAAATTCCTTGCGAGCTAATTTTACTTCTTCACCATCTACAATACAACGTTTGAATTCAATATCCAACTGCAAACCATCTACTTTGAGCACATTTAGCTTCTCTGCAACTGTATTAAGTTTATGCCCAGAAGTTCGCCTTAACACACTTTTCACACGGGCAATAACGTTGCGAATCGTGTATGGCTTCATAATATAATCATCGGCACCGATATTCAATCCCATAACCATATCATCTTCTGTATCGCGTGCTGTGCAAAATATAATAGGTACATTGGCTGTTGAAACATCTGCTTTTAGCATCTTAGCCATTTTTATTCCGCTAATTTCCCCCATCATAATATCAAGTAAGATGAGTGAATAGGATTTCAAGTCAAAGGTCAACGCTTGTTCCGCACTGAAAGCGATATCCACATCGTAGCCTTCATTCTCAAGATTAAGTTTCAGGACTTCACATAGTGTCTCTTCATCGTCAACTATCAAAATACGTTCTGTTGCCATATACTTATTTCATTATATGCTGCAAAATTAGATAGAAAATACGAAGTAAATACTACGCAAAACAAGATTTAATAAAAATGTAATATTTTTCTTCTGACCAATCATTTAATCAAAGCCTAACTGTTTTGAAATAATCTTGAAATGTAATCCCGATACTTTTGCGGTGTCAAATTTAAACAGATAAAAAGACAATGAAAACAAAATTAATCTTGGCAGGTATTTTAGCCTGCATCGGTATGAGCGCACAAGCGCAAAACAGTAAAGTTGAAGAGCCGAAAGGCAAAGCAATCGTACAGGTGTTCGGGAACTTCCACACCAGCTTTGGCAACGAGAATGATAATCGTGGTTTCGAATTGGAACGCACTTATTTAGGCTACGAATACAATCTCGGCAAAGGCCTCACAGTGAAAGGCGTGATGGATATCGGCAAGTCATCTGACGTATCCGATTACCAACGTATTGCTTACGTTAAAAATGCAATGGTACAATGGAAAACAGGAAATCTCACTCTTAGTGGTGGTCTTATCTCGACCACTCAATTCAATTTTCAAGAAAAGTTCTGGGGCTATCGCTACATTATGAAGTCTTTCCAAGACCAATACAAGTTTGGCAACAGTGCCGACTTGGGGTTATCTGCTGCCTATAAATTGGCCGACTGGATAACAGCTGACGCGATAATTGTAAATGGTGAGGGCTACAAGAAGATCCAGAAGAACGATGGACTGAACTATGGTTTAGGAGCAACATTCACTCCTCTCAATGGCTTACAGATCCGCTTATACGGAGGAATAAACGAGAGCGGAGAAGAGGATAAAGAGGACATAACCAATCTGGCAGCTTTCGTAGGTTATAAATGCAATGAGTTTACAATTGGTGCCGAATACAACTATATGGCAAATGTATCAAACAAGGAAGATACTGACCTAAGTGGCTACTCGATATTCGCTTCGGCAAATCTATCAAAAGAGACTTCATTATTTGCTCGATTCGATGATTTGCACTCCAAACACGATTGGAACATATCAAAGGATGAGTCTGCAGCTATTTTCGGAGCACAATTCAAGCTTGGTAAATATGTGAAGGTTGCTCCTAACTTCAGAATGAACATGCCGAAAGCGGATGGTGCAAAGAATAATTACTATGCGTATGTGAATTGTTATTTTGGTTTTTAACTGAACAACTATAAAAAAAGAATTTTATGAAAAAGATTTTTCAGTCAGTAGTGACATTGGCCATTGCGTTTACAATGGTAGCCTGTGGTAGTAATGCTAGTAATGGTAGCCGCAAGGCACAACAACTCTCGGGAGCAGGAGCAACATTCCCCCTCCCCTTCTACAATGTAGTATTCGAGAATTATGCCCAAGTAAATGGCGATGTGGTGGCATACGGTGGAATCGGCTCAGGTGGTGGTGTGCGTAACCTGCGCGACAAGATTGTTGATTTTGCCGGTAGTGATGCATTCTTGTCAGACAAAGAGATGGCCGACATGCTTCCGGTGGTTCACATCCCTACATGTATGGGAGCAGTGGTTGTGGCATATAACTTGGAAGGTGTAAACGAACTGAAACTTAACGGTGAACTTATTGCTGATATATATGCTGGTGAGGTTAAGATGTGGAACGACCCTCGTTTGGTTGCTCTTAATCCCGATGCCACACTGCCTGCCGAAGCAATTTTCCCGGTATTTCGTTCCGATGGTTCGGGCACGACATTCGTATTTACCGATTACTTAAGTAAAGTAAGTCCCATGTGGGCAGACAAATATGGTGCTGGCAAATCTGTAAACTTCCCGTCAGGACAGGCTGCTAAAGGTAATCCAGGCGTAGCCGGAGTAATTAAGCAGACCAAGAACGCTATCGGTTATGTAGGTTCCGAATATGCATTTGCCCAAAATATTCCTTATGCACGCATTCAGAATCAACAAGGAGAATTTGTTCTGCCATCTGCCGAAAGCATCTCTGCTGCCGCATCGGGAGATATTCCAACCGACACCCGTTGTTCCATAACAAATGCCGATGCCATAGGCGCATACCCTATTTCTACCTTTACTTGGATGATTATCTACAAGGAACAGCATTACTCCGACC
>JAFYML010000216.1 GCA_017556595.1 Bacteroides sp. | reverse complement strand
GACTATCAAAACTTGAAAAGTATTGTTGAGTTGAAACGAAGCGAAGAATTGTTGGATAAGTGGATTCGTGAGAAACAAAAAACTACCTATGTTCGCATCAGCGACAAATGGAAACATAACTGTACCTTTAAGTATCCAGGATGGATAAAAGAATAATAATTATCATACTCTCATTGTTGGCGTTATCCTTTGTCGTTGCACAGAATCCGCAAGTGCCACAACAAAGTAAGAAACGTCGTGTCGATTTGCTATATGCCGACCGAGCACAAGCCGATAAGTTGGAACGTCCCGATGTGCAAGTGCTTGTAGGTTCTGTGCGATTGCGTCACGATAGCATGTATATGTTTTGCGATTCGGCTATAATCTTTGAAGCTACCAATTCTGTTGAAGCTTTCGGTAACGTACACATGGAGCAAGGTGATACTCTTTTCATTTATGGCGATTATCTTTTCTATGATGGGCAGGCGCAATTAGCGCAGTTGCGTCGTAATGTTCGTTTGATAAATCGCAATACAGAATTGACTACTGATAGCTTGAACTACGACCGCGTGTATAGCTATGGCTATTACTTCGATGGTGGTACACTGACCGATGAAGAAAATGTGCTCACATCCCTGTGGGGAGAATATAATACTTCGACCAAGATAGCCGTATTCAATCACTCTGTTTTGTTGGAGAATCCCCGTTTTACACTCACTTCGGACACATTGAAGTATAACACCAACACTAAAGTTGCAACTATTCTCGGCCCATCAGATATTGTTAGTGATGCGAATCATATCTATTCTGAACGAGGTATTTATAATACTCATACCGGTCAAGCGGAATTGTTGGATCGCTCGGTGCTGACAAACGAAGGCAAGAAGATGATAGGTGATAGCCTATTCTACGACCGTAATGCCGGTTATGGCGAAGCCTTTTACAATGTTTGGATGAACGATAGTGTAAATAAGAACGTATTGAAAGGCGACTATTGCTTCTATAACGAATTGAGTGGTGGTGCATTGGCTACCGATCGTGCTGTTGTTATCGACTATTCTCAAGGTGATAGCCTTTATATGCATGCTGATACTCTTCGCTTGGTTACTTTCTATATGGATACCGACTCTATGTTCCGTGAAATGCGTGCCTACCACAAGGTTCGTATCTTCCGTACCGATGTGCAAGCCGTGTGCGATTCGTTGGTCTATAATTCGAAAGATTCGTGTCTTTCTCTTTATACTGACCCCATTTTGTGGCAAGGACAACAACAGTTGTTGGGTGAGGAGATAAAGGTGTATATGAACGACAGCACTATCGACTGGGCACACATCATCAATCAAGCATTAGCGGTGGAGATGAACGATTCTATACATTACAATCAGGTGACAGGCAAGGAAATGAAAGCCTTTTTCCGCAATGGCGAAATGCATCAGGTCGATGTGGATGGTAATGTGTTGTGCATTTATTATCCGGTAGAGGAGGGTGATACAACTTTGATGATGATGGATTATACGGAAAGTAGTCACCTTAGAATGGTATTGAAAGATCGTAAGTTGGAGCGTGGTGCTTTTATTGGTCATACTACGGGCGTGGTATATCCGATGGATCAAATACCTGCCGATAGATATAAACTTGATGCTTTTGCGTGGTTCGATTATGTACGTCCGCGCAGTAAGGAAGATATCTTTGAATGGCGAGGCAAAGGTGCCGATGCAGTGCTACGCAAGAGTGACCGGAAACCCGTTGGTTCGGCACGCGATTTGAATATAAAACGTAAAAAGTGATAGCTTATGGGAATGTTTACAATGCGAAAGCCACGTGGCTTTCAACACAGCTATATCTACGTGAATGAACGTAAGGAGAAGTTGGATAAGATGACCGAGAATGCCAAACGTGAGTTGGGAATGATTCCAGAAAAGGAATTTTCTCCCGAAGACATTCGTGGTAAGTTTGTCGAAGGTACTACCCATTTGCGTCGTCGTAAAGAGAGCGGTAAGAAACCTATTCCCTTTATTATTAAGCTATTTCTTATAGTACTATTGATTTGCTTGTTCTACGCAATCTCTAACGGTATTATTTAACATGAGCGATATTATTCATTTGCTACCCGACTCGGTAGCCAATCAAATTGCTGCCGGTGAGGTGATTCAACGTCCTGCCTCTGTGGTGAAGGAGCTTGTGGAGAATGCGATAGATGCCGGTGCCACTAATATTCAAGTATTGGTTACCGATGCCGGAAAGACTTGCATTCAAGTGGTGGACGATGGCAAAGGTATGTCCGAAACAGATGCTCGTTTGTCATTCGAACGTCATGCTACCTCTAAAATCAGTCAAGCATCCGACCTCTTCGCTTTGCGCACTATGGGATTCCGTGGCGAGGCGTTAGCATCGATAGCAGCCGTGTCCGAAGTTGAATTGAAAACATCTCAAGCCGGTGCCGAGATTGGTACGCGTTTGGTGATTGCTGGTTCCAAAGTCGAAACGCAAGAGGTGTGCGCTTGTCCGCAAGGTTGCAATTTTCAAGTAAAGAACCTTTTCTTTAATGTTCCTGCCCGTCGTAAGTTTTTGAAGGCGAATAGCACAGAGTTGAGTAATGTTGTAACTGAGTTTGAACGCATCGCTTTGGTACATCCCGATGTGTCATTCAGCCTTTATAGTAACGATTCCGAGCTGCTGAATTTGCCTGCTTCTTCGTTGCGTCAACGTATCTTGAATGTGTTTGGTAAGAAATTGAACCAACAACTCTTGTCGGTCGATGTGGAAACTTCCCTTATTAAAATAACCGGCTTTGTGGCCAAACCCGATACGGCACGCAAGAAAGGTGCGCATCAATACTTCTTTGTCAATGGTCGTTATATGCGCCATCCTTATTTTCATAAAGCGGTGATGGAACCTTATGATCGTTTGATTCCAGCAGGCGAGCAAGTCTCTTATTTTGTTTATTTCGATGTTGAGCCAGCTAATATTGATGTAAATATCCATCCTACAAAGACAGAAATTAAGTTCGAAAATGAACATGCCATTTGGCAAATACTCTCGGCTACGGTGAAAGAAGCTTTGGGACGTTTCAATGCAGTACCTTCTATCGACTTTGATACTGAGGACATGCCTGATATTCCGGCTTTTGATACCAATACATCTGTAGCACCTCCGAAGGTGAATTACGATGCAGGTTTCAATCCTTTCAAATCATCGCGAGGAGGTTCGCATGCTATGCCGGCCTACGAACGAAAAGTCTCGTCCGATTGGCAAAGCCTTTACGATGGTATTGAAAAGTCAACACCCGTAGAAAATACAGAGTTGGTGTTCCCTTTCGAAGAAGAAATGTCATCTTCGGCTATGTCGTCATCGCTGAACGAAACTGTTGGCAATGAACTACTTGCATCTTCGCCTATAGTGGAGAGTGGAGCGCAGTTTATGCAGTTCAAAGGACGTTATATACTCACTTCTGTTAAGTCGGGATTGATGTTAATTGACCAACATCGCGCCCATTTATCCGTGCTTTACGAACGCTACATGCGTCGCATGGCTTTGAAGCAAGGCATGTCGCAAGGTGTGCTGTTCCCCGAAGTAATACAACTGCCGGCTTCTGAAGCTACCGTACTCGATGCTATTTTCGATGACCTTTCGGCAGTTGGTTTTGAACTCTCTCCGTTGGGTGGAGGAAGCTATGCTATTAATGGTGTTCCTTCGGGTATTGAAGGATTGAATCCTGTTGAGTTAGTACGCAATATGGTTCATACCGCTTTGGAGAAGGGATTTGATGTGCGCGAAGAGGTGCAAAGCTTGTTGGCACTTACCTTGGCGCGTGCAGCAGCTATCGTATATGGTCAGGTACTTACCAATGATGAAATGGCTTCATTGGTTGGCGAACTTTTTGCTTTGCCTTCGCCTGGTTATACTCCCGACGGACATGTGGTGCTCTCTACTATCAAAGAAGAGGATATTCAGAAAATGTTCTGATACAGGTTTACACCTTATATATAATATGCGCGCGTACGCGCGCGAAGGTGAAGGCATTCTAAATTGTCTTAAAAACATGCCGCTAAAATCACGCGCAATTTCCTCCAGAATCACGCACGATTCTTGCTGAAATTGCGCGTGATTTTTGTTGAAATTGCGAACGAATTCGCTAGAAATTGCACGTAAATTCAGCGGAAATTCCGAACAAATTCGGAGGAAATCGTGCGTAATTTTTTCAGTATCTTTTTGTGAAGGTGAAAGAATTTGTTTTAATATTGTAATGTGTTAATAATTAGCAATATATAAGTTTCCTATTAAACAAAGAGGGGCGTACATTCGTACGCCCCTCATGTTTATATATAATAAGGTATAATGCCTATTCTGCTTTGAACTTGCGTGCTTGTTCGGCAATAAGTTCGGCATCGTCGAAGTAGTTTATCTTCATGGCGCGGCGCACTTCGTCGAGTGTTTGTGCGGCTTGTTCGCGCGCTACTTCGCAGCCCTTCTTCAGCATGTCGTAGATGGCAGGGATGTCTTGCTCGAACTCTTTGCGACGTGTGCGGATTGGTTCCAACTCTTCTTGCATGATGGCGGTGAGGAACTTTTTCACCTTCATGTCGCCCAAACCGCCACGTTGGTAGTGTGCTTTTAGTTCGGCAAGGTTGGCATAGTCGTTCCAATAACGGTCGAAGTGCTCGGGGCGGCAGAAAGCATCGAGGTAGGTAAACACGGTGTTGCCTTCAATCTGTCCGGGGTCTTCTACGCGGATGTGGTTGGGGTCGGTGTACATACTCTTGATTTTCTTTGTCACTTCGTCGGCACTGTCGCTCAAGTAGATGCAGTTGCCAAGGCTCTTACTCATCTTAGCTTTGCCATCGGTACCAGGCAAGCGGAGGCAAGCGGCATTGTCGGGGAGGAGGATTTCTGGTTCAACAAGTGTTTCGCCATAGATATGATTGAATCGACGCACGATTTCGCGTGCTTGTTCAATCATCGGTTCTTGGTCCTCGCCCACAGGAACGGTTGTTGCCTTGAAAGCAGTGATGTCGGCTGCTTGACTGATGGGGTAGGTGAAGAAACCTACTGGTATGCTTGTTTCGAAGTTGCGCATTTGGATTTCGGTCTTCACCGTTGGGTTGCGTTGCAGACGGCTCACAGTTACCAAGTCCATATAGTAGAACGAAAGTTCGCACAATTCGGGTATTTGCGATTGGATGAAGATAGTACTTTTTGTTGGATCGAGGCCGCAAGCCAAGTAGTCCAACGCTACTTCTATCACGTTTTGACGTACCTTTTCAGGGTTGTCCATATTGTCGGTCAAAGCCTGTGCATCGGCAATGAAGATGAAAGTCTTGTCGTACAATCCTGAGTTCTGCAACTCTACTCTACGACGCAACGAGCCAACATAGTGTCCGATGTGCAAGCGTCCGGTGGGGCGGTCGCCCGTAAGGATGATTTTTTCTTTTGCCATATTTAGTCTGTTTTATACCTTATTTATTTACAAAGGTGCAAAGATAGTGCAAGCCGAGGGGAGAACAAAATAAATCTGAATTTATTTTTATCCCGAACCGCCGCCAATTTTATATAAAAGTAGTGCAAACCATTTTCTCCACTGGTAGGCAAAAAAAACTTCCCTACTGACTTCTTAGCAGTTGCAAGACTTGCAATTACAATTGCAGGTCTTGGAATATTAATTGCAAGTCTTGCAATTGCTAATAGGCAACGAGGAAGTTTAGGGCAGGTTGGAGGGACGTGTGATGTTAATAATGGTATAAAGAAAAATCTTTTCCTTGTTTCGTTTGCGTATTCCCGAAATAAGTTGTTACTTTGCAAAAATTTTAAGGTAAGCAATGAAATTTAGAGAAATGAACCATCCATATGACCTTTTTCCGGGTGCTATACATTCGGTAGTCGATGGATTTTTTGTTTCTTTTT
Organism: Bacteroides sp.; assembly: GCA_017556595.1. Taxonomy (GTDB): domain Bacteria; phylum Bacteroidota; class Bacteroidia; order Bacteroidales; family Bacteroidaceae; genus Bacteroides. Next base: position 6,117 of record JAFYML010000216.1, on the reverse strand, counting down.
TGTTATAAGATGCGTTGACCCTTCGCAGGGCGACGCATTTTTTTTGAGATTTTGCAGATATATATAAGAGAAAGATATGGAAAAGAAGAATTTGAAGAAAGTGCTTGTATTGGGCTCGGGTGCGCTCAAGATTGGTCAAGCAGGTGAATTCGACTACTCTGGCTCGCAAGCATTGAAAGCATTGCGTGAAGAGGGCATCAAGTCGGTGTTAGTAAACCCTAATGTTGCAACTATCCAAACATCGGAAGGCATTGCCGACCAGGTGTATTTCTTGCCGGTTACTCCCTATTTTGTGGAAGAAATCATCAAGAAAGAACGTCCTGATGGCATCTTGTTGGCATTCGGTGGACAAACCGCTTTGAACTGCGGTACTGAACTCTACCAAAAAGGTGTGCTGAAAGAGTATGGCGTGCAAGTATTGGGAACATCGGTTGAGGCTATTATGAACACTGAAGACCGTGACCTCTTTGTGAAGCAACTCGATGAAATCCCAATGAAGACACCGGTGAGCCAAGCCGTAGAAACCATGGAAGATGCTTTGAAAGCAGCACATAAGATTGGTTTCCCTGTAATGGTTCGTTCGGCATACGCTTTGGGTGGTCTTGGTAGTGGTATCTGCCAAAACGAAGAAGAGTTTGTGAAGTTGGCTGAAAGCGCATTTACTTTCTCAAATCAGATATTGGTGGAAGAGTCGTTGAAGGGATGGAAGGAGATTGAATTCGAAGTTATCCGCGATGCAAACGACCACTGCTTCACCGTAGCAAGCATGGAAAACTTCGACCCACTAGGTATTCATACCGGTGAATCAATCGTTGTAGCACCAACTTGCTCGCTTACCGACGAACAAGTGAAGATGTTGCAAGAAATTTCAGTAAAAGCTATCCGTCACTTGGGTATTGTGGGCGAATGTAACATTCAATATGCTTTCAATGCAACAACCAACGATTATCGTGTAATCGAAGTAAACGCCCGTCTTTCTCGTTCTTCTGCGTTGGCATCAAAAGCAACTGGTTATCCGTTGGCATTCGTTGCTGCTAAGATTGCGTTGGGATATACACTCGACGAAATTGGCGAAATGGGTACACCTAATTCTGCATACAAAGCGCCCGAATTGGATTACTTAATTTGCAAGATTCCTCGTTGGGACTTGACTAAGTTCGTAGGTGTAAGCCGTGAGATTGGTTCTTCAATGAAGTCGGTAGGTGAAATCATGTCTATCGGTCGTTCGTTCGAAGAAGTTATTCAAAAAGGTCTCCGCATGATTGGTCAAGGTATGCACGGATTCGTTGGCAACAATGGCGTGAAGTTTACTGATCTTGATCATGAATTGGCTAACCCAACCGACCTTCGTGTATTTGCCATTGCACAAGCACTCGAAGAAGGCTATACCATTGAACGCATCGTTGAACTTACCAAGATTGATGCATGGTTCATTGGCAAGTTGAAGAATATCGTTGACTACAAACAAAAATTATCAGAATATAACTCGCTTAGCGAAGTTCCTGCCGAAGTATTGCGCCAAGCTAAGATTTATGGCTTCTCTGACTTCCAAATAGCTCGATTCGTTATGAAACCAGAAGGCGGTATGGAAAAGGGAGTGCTTGAAGTTCGTGCTCGTCGTAAAGAGTTGAACATTGTTCCTGCCGTGAAGCGCATCAACACCGTAGCGAGCGAACACCCAGAGTTGACCAACTATCTATATATGACATATGCTGTTGAAGGCTATGATGTAAATTACTACAAGAACGAAAAATCGGTAGTGGTGCTTGGCTCGGGTGCTTACCGCATTGGTTCATCGGTAGAGTTCGACTGGTGTTCTGTAAATGCCGTACAAACTGCTCGTAAGTTGGGATACAAATCAATCATGATTAACTACAATCCTGAAACAGTATCGACCGACTATGACATGTGCGATCGTCTTTACTTCGACGAACTTTCGTTCGAACGCGTGCTCGATGTTATCGACCTTGAACAACCACGTGGCGTTATCGTGTCTGTGGGTGGACAAATTCCGAACAACTTGGCTATGAAACTCTATCGCCAATCAGTGCCTGTATTGGGTACATCGCCAATCAGCATCGACCGTGCCGAAAATCGCAACAAGTTCTCACATATGCTCGATCCATTGGGTATTGACCAACCAGCTTGGCAAGAACTTACTAGCTTGGAAGATGTGAAAAGCTTTGTAGATAAGGTTGGTTATCCAGTTTTGGTTCGTCCTTCATACGTTCTTTCGGGTGCGGCAATGAATGTTTGCTACGACGAAAACGAATTGAAAGAATTCCTCTCGTTGGCTGCTGAAGTATCGAAAGAATTCCCTGTTGTAGTATCGCAATTCTTGCAAAATACTAAAGAAATTGAATTTGATGCCGTAGCTCAAAACGGAGAAGTTGTAGAGTATGCAATCTCGGAACACGTTGAGTTTGCTGGCGTACACTCGGGTGACGCTACACTTGTATTCCCTGCACAAAAGATTTACTTTGCAACAGCTCGTCGCATTAAGAAGATTAGTCGCCAAATTGCAAAGGAACTCAATATCTCAGGTCCGTTCAATATTCAATTCTTGGCACGTAACAACGAAGTGAAGGTTATCGAGTGTAACCTCCGTGCTTCACGTTCGTTCCCATTCGTATCAAAAGTATTGAAACGCAACTTTATCGAAACTGCTACTAAGATTATGCTCGATGCTCCTTATAGCAAACCTGATAAGTCTGCATTCGATATCGACTGGATTGGTGTGAAGGCAAGTCAATTCTCATTCTCTCGTTTGCACAAGGCCGACCCTGTATTGGGCGTAGATATGGCTTCGACCGGTGAAGTAGGATGTATTGGTGATGACTTCTCTGAAGCATTGCTCAATGCGATGATTGCTACAGGCTTCTCTATTCCTTCACCAGAGAAGGGTGTGATGTTCTCATCAGGCGCTATGAAGTCGAAGGTCGATTTGCTCGATTCAAGCCGCATGCTGTTTGCTAAGGGATATAAGATTTATGCAACAGCTGGTACTGCTGCCTTCCTTAATGCACATGGCGTAAATACTGAACCTGTGTTCTGGCCAGATGAACGTGCCGATGCTGATAACAACGTGATGAAGATGATTGCCGACCATAAGTTCGACTTGATTGTGAACATTCCAAAGAATCACACTAAGCGCGAATTGACCAATGGATACAAGATTCGTCGTGGTGCTATCGATCATAACATTCCGTTGATTACTAACGCTCGTTTGGCAGGTGCCTTTATCGAGGCCTTCTGCGAAATGAAGCAAGAAGATATCCAAATCAAGAGCTGGCAAGAGTATAAATAAACTCCTATAATCAGTATAAAAGAGCGATGCACTTGTTGTGTGTCGCTCTTTTTTTTGTGAATTATTTTAAGTTTCGAATAATTGTTATACTTTTGTCTTGAAAATATATAACCTTTAATAATTTTATCAATGAAGAGACTGACTTTATTTTTTCTGACACTGATTGCAATGTGTCAGATGCAGGCACAACCAGGAGGCGGACGTATGGCGCAAGTGTCTTCGCCGGTGGTAAATCCCGACAACACAGTTACTTTTAATTATCGTGATGCCAATGCTAAACAAGTATTGGTTGATGTGCAATTTGCTGGTCGCCACGAAATGGTGAAAGGCGAAAATGGTGTGTGGTCAATCACATTAGGCCCTGCTGCACCAGACATTTATCCTTATTGCTTTATTGTAGATGGTACCAGTGTAATGGACCCTCAAAATCCAGATTGGTTCCCTAACGAAGGTTTCAAAAATAGCTTGCTCGACATTCGTGGAACAGGCGAACCATTGATTCATGCCGTGAAGAATGTGCCTCATGGCTCGGTAGATTATGTAAATTATTACTCGGAAACATTGGGATTGTATGGCAATGCCATTGTTTATACTCCTCCTTTCTATGATCAAAATCCTGATAAGAAATATCCCGTATTCTACTTAATTAGTGGTACTACAGATACTGAAGAAGTTTATTTCAAGGTAGGTCGTGTGAACTTTATCCTCGACAACTTGATTGCCGAAGGTGCTGCAAAGGAAATGATTGTGGTGCTTCCTTATGGTAACCCAATGAAGTACTATCCAGAAGGTACTGATTTGCGTGGAAAGGGTGATATGTTCAGTAAGGACTTGATTAACGATTTGATGCCTTTTATTGAAAAGAACTATCGCACTATCAACGATCGTAACTATCGCGCTATCGGTGGTTTCTCACGTGGTGGTAACCAAGGTTTGGCCAATGGTTTGCAAAACTTGGATAAGTTCTCTTACCTTTGCTCGTACAGCTCGTTCACAACTACAGCTATTCCTGGCGTGTATGACGATGCTGAAAAGACCAATAGCTTGATTAACCTCTTCTGGTTGGGCGTAGGTACTGATGATTTCTTGTATGGCAATGCCAAGGATTATATGGATTTCTTGGATGAGAAGGGCATTAAGAATGTGAAAGAATTTACTTCAGATAAGTTTGGACACACTTGGATGAATGCTAAATATTTCCTTGACAAATCGTTGAGATTGTTATTCCAAAAGTAATCATTTTAAATCATTGACTCGTTATGAATAAACTATATTCACTGCTTGTTGTAGCCTTGTTCTCGATGGCTGCACTCCCTGTTTCTGCTCAACAACAAGAGCAACGCCTCACACCGGAAGTGATGGCAAGATTGTTCCCTCGTGGTGTTGTTTCACCCGATTATAATAAGGATGGAAGTGTAACTTTCCGTTTGCGTGCCAACGATGCAACAAAGGTTGAGTTGGAATGCCAAATGTTTGCCGGTACAAAAGAGATGACTAAAGATGCTGATGGTGTATGGAGCATTACTGTTACTCCCGACCAACCAGACATCTATCCTTACGCATTTGTTGTGGATGGTACAAAGATTGCCGACCCTAACAATATGTTCATCTTCCCGAACGAAGGTTTTAAGTATAGCTTGGCCGATGTTCGTGGCGCTTCTCCTTCTGTACAAGATATGCAAAATGTGCCTCACGGAAAGATTTCTTATCGTTACTATCATTCAAAAGGATTAGGTTTCGATCGTCCGATGTGTGTATATACTCCAGCTGGATACGACCCTGCAGGTGATGAAAAACTTCCTGTACTTTATTTGATTCATGGTATGACTGATACTTATGAAACTTGGTTCAAGGTAGGTCGTGTAAACTTGATTATGGATAACTTGATTGCACAAGGTTTGGCAAAACGTATGATTATTGTAATGCCTTATGCTAACCCTGCTCCTGAAATGGCGCAACGCGGTATTAAGGGTGGTGTAAATATCATGGGTACCGACATCTTTACAAACGAAATCTTGAATGAAGTGATTCCTTTCATCGAATCGAACTACAATGTATATACCGATGCTTTCAATCGTGCTATTGCAGGTTTCTCAATGGGTGGTCGCCAAACATTGGCTTGCGGATTGGCTAATCCCGACAAGTTTATGTGGGTAGGTGCTATGGCTCCTGCTATCTTTGGTCAAGAACCAAACCAAAACTTTGAAAATGGTACATGGGCTTCGATTGAAACATTGCAAAAGAGTTTGAAACTCTTCTGGTTGGGTTGCGGTTCGGAAGATTTCTTGATTCAAGCATCTCGCGACCTTGATGCTTCGCTTACTAAACGTGGTTTGAAGCATACCTTCTACAATCCTGGTGGCGGACATACTTGGATGAATTGCCGCGACTATATCGAGTTGTTTGCAAAGGAGATTTTTAAGTAAACAAATAGATGATATTCTACAAAAAGCTACTTCCTTTGGGAGTAGCTTTTTGCTTGTATAAGCATACGTTTTCTGCCTATGTATGCTCTATGCAAAGTGTAAAATCCTATTTTTTTTGAAAAAAAACTGCTTTTTATTTGCAGATAAGAAAAAAGGCCGTATCTTTGCACCGCTTTTGAAACGAGAGTGCACGGGCGTTTAGCTCAGCTGGTTCAGAGCATCTGCCTTACAAGCAGAGGGTCGGCGGTTCGAATCCGTCAACGCCCACAACGATGAAAGCCTTACATTGCGTAAGGCTTTTTTATTTTCCCATTATGCTAATTTATTTTTCCCTTCACACTAAATAATTCGGAAAAAATATCGTAATTTTGCGGCCTAATAATG
>JAFYML010000215.1 GCA_017556595.1 Bacteroides sp. | reverse complement strand
CTATGCTATTGGCTTGTATCTTCTCGTCACATACGTTGGTATCCTATCCCATTGTGGGGCGTTATGGTGTGGAGAAACACGAAAGTGTAGTCTATTCCATTGTAGCTACGGCCATTGCATCGTTTGCAGCCCTGTTGATATTGGCAGGTATTGTAGGCGCACAAGAGCAAGAAACCGGTGTTTGGTTTTGGATAGCATTTGTGCTAAAGTTTGTACTATATGGCCTTTTTGTTATTGTTTGCTTCCCGTATATCGGTCGTAAATTCTTCCGTCGATACAACGACAATGTGATGCAATACATCTTTGTGTTGGCCATGGTATTCTTTAGTGCAGCTTTAGCCGAGTTGGCGGGTTTGGAAGGATTGTTAGGTGCCTTTTTAGCAGGTTTGGTGCTGAACCGCCTTATCCCGAAGGTATCTCCGCTGATGAACCGCATCGAGTTTGTAGGTAATGCTTTGTTTATTCCCTACTTCCTCATCGGTGTGGGTATGATTATCAACATAAAGTTGCTCTTTACCGGTGCCGAGACATTGTGGGTGGTGCTGATTATGGTGTTAACCGCTACTATTACCAAGTGGTTGCCTGCCTTTGCTATGCAAAAACTGTTTTGTATGAATGGTTCATCTCGTCGCATGATGTTTGGCTTGACCAATGCTCATGCTGCCGGTGCGTTGGCAATGGTGATGATTGGTACACAAATAGAGATTGCTCCTGGCGAATACCTAATGAGCGATGTGGTGCTGAATGGTACGGTAATGGTTATCCTTATATCTTGTATCATCAGTTCGTTGGCCACCGAGCAAGCTTCGCGAAGCATTGCCATGTCCGATGCTGCCCTTGAAGAGAATCGCGGTCTTACGCATGGTCGTTGTTTGATTACTTACTCCAATCCCGATACGGTGGATATGCTTACACAACTCGCTATGATGATTCGCAATCCACGTATCCCCGATAGCTTGATAGGTTTGAATGTTGCTTTCGACGACGAACAAGGCGAACGCCGATTGATGCAAGGAAAGGTGAACTTGGAGAAAGCGAAGAAGATTGCAGCTGCTGCCGATGTGCAACTTGCTACTATCAGTCGTGTTAGTAATAACGTTGCATCGGGCATTGTACATACCATGAAGGAGTATGATGTGGGTGAAGTGGTATTAGGCTTGCACCATAAGGCAAACATTGTGGATAGCTTCTTTGGCTCGATTGTGGAAAACGTATTGAATGGTACACATAACGAGGTGATGGTAGTGCGTTGTGTTATGCCGCCAAATACTTTGCGTAAGGTGGTGGTAGCTGTACCACCCAAGGCGGAATATGAGATTGGTTTCTATAAATGGTTGGAGCACATTTGTCGTATCGTTACTCAATTGGGATGTAGGATACAATTCCATGCCCATACCGATACAAACAAGTATATCGAAGGGTATGTGCGCGACAAGCACGCAAGCATACGTGCCGAATATGCTGCACTCGATGATTGGGACGACTTGCTGATGCTTACCAGTAAGGTGGATTACGACCATCTGTTTGTTGTGATTAGCGCTCGTAGCGGTTATATCTCGTATCAGCCATCTTTCGAACGCTTACCTATGCAACTTTCCAAATACTTTAGTAATAGTAGTATTATGTTGCTATATCCCGATCAATATGGTGACCCCTTGGAAAATGTTTCGTTGTTCGAACCCAGTCCGCACACCTCTACCAACCGCTATAATATATTCCGTCGTTGGTTTGGTGATAAAAACGAATAAACCGAATGAATATGGAGTGGAAACAACGTACAACCCTGCTGATGGGCGAGGAGAAGATGAATAGGCTTGCACAAGCGCATGTGCTTGTTGTGGGCGTTGGGGGTGTAGGAGCATATGCCGCCGAGATGTTGTGTAGAGCAGGCGTTGGGAAACTTACGTTGGTCGATGCCGATGAGGTGCAACCAACAAACATCAATCGCCAATTACCGGCATTACATTCCACGATTGGTCAGAGTAAAGTAGAGGTGCTTGCCAATCGTTTTCGTGATATCAATCCGCAACTTTCGCTTACGGTATTACCTGCTTTCTTAAAGGATGAGGCCATCCCTGAACTGCTCGATGCTACCCACTACGATTTTGTGGTGGATGCCATTGATACGCTTTCGCCTAAATGTCATTTGATTGCCGAATCGTTGAAACGTCGCATCAAGATTATATCCAGTATGGGGGCAGGTGCAAAGAGTGATGTTACACAAATTCGTTATGCCGATTTGTGGGATACCTATCATTGTGGATTGAGTAAAGCGGTAAGGAAACGCTTGCAAAAGATGGGAATTAAACGCAGAATACCCGTAGTGTTCAGTACCGAGCAAGCTGATGCAAATGCCGTGATACTGACCGATGAACTCAATAAGAAATCTACCACCGGCACCATTAGCTACCTACCGGCCGTGTTTGGTTGCTATTTGGCGCAATACGTAATAAAGCATCTATGATAAAACTGACAAATATCACCAAAAGTTTCGATACCTTGCCCGTGTTGCGAGGCATTGATTTGAGCATTGCCAAAGGCGAAGTAGTAAGTATTGTAGGCCCTAGCGGTGCCGGAAAAACTACTTTGTTGCAAATTATGGGAACACTCGATGCTCCCGATGCCGGACAGGTTATCATAGATAATACCGATGTGAGCACCTTGAATCAACGCGACCTTGCTGCTTTTCGTAATCGTCGCATTGGTTTTGTGTTTCAATTTCATCAATTGCTTCCCGAATTTACGGCGTTGGAGAATGTAATGATTCCGGCTTTGATAGCCAATAAGAGTACGGCTGATGCTCGTCGTTCGGCCGAAGAGATGCTTCAACTATTAGGTTTGGCGGATAGAGCACAACACAAGCCTAATCAACTTTCGGGTGGTGAGAAACAACGTGTGGCGGTAGCTCGTGCATTGATAAATCGTCCGGCGGTGGTATTGGCCGACGAGCCATCGGGTAGTCTTGATACACGCAATAAAGAAGAATTACACCAACTTTTCTTTGATTTGCGTGATAGGCTTGGACAAACTTTCGTTATTGTTACGCACGACGAATCGTTGGCTTTGCTTACCGACCGTACCATCCACATCAAAGATGGCTTGATCGTGTAATTATTCGAAACAAACGTAAGGCAAGAGGCGTGTCAAATCCGTTTCGGAAAACTCTTCGTAAAGTGATAGCTGTTTCAACGAGCGTATGTCGCCATGTTTGCGACGATGCTCAACGATAACCCTTGCTTGATAGAAATTGAGGTAGGGGTGTGTTCGCAATCGGTTGATACCGGCCTGGTTGATGTTGATTGGTACAATCTGTGTGCTATCTATCACAAACCAACTTCGCAATCGTTCTGCATCGAGGTTTATTTCATTCAGTTGTTCAATGCTGCTATATCCTCCCAATTGTTGTCGATAACCCACGATGAGTCGGGCAATGGCGCTACCTATGCCCGGAATCATTTTTAACTCGGTGGTGTCGGTTGTGTTTATATTGACCATCGTACCCGGTTCGTATTTGGGTTGTCGTGGAGGAAAACTATCACGAAGTAAGGGAGTCGTGTCGCGTAAGGCAATTGGTTTTTCTTTCGTGCGTTTAGGATATCTTGGATAGTGCACCGAATCGTATTGAACGTTTCTTCTTGGTTGGTATTCTCTCTTCTTTGTGGCGCTACTATCGACAAATAATGAATCGATGGGCACTTCGCTCAGTAGTGGCACTTCTTTTTCTTTTTGTTGAATGGCAAAAAGCACCACAAGCATTACTACACACACCAATCCGGCAAGGAGCAACGTGCCGCGTTGCTCACTTGGTGTCATGAATTGGCGATTGCGGAAATGCTTTGGCATAGGTTACGTAATTCTTAGAGCAACCCTAATTCGTGAATAAAAATCAGTAAGATAGCTATCGGACTGAAGTACTTCAACAAGAATACCAATGTTTTGAAGATGATAGGCTTCAACTTACCTTGGTTGGTAATCTCTTCCCATACAATCTTCCTGTCGAGGTACCAACCGGTGAATATTGCAATCAAGAAGCCACCGATAGGCATCATTAACTTGGCGGTGACATAATCGAATAGGTCGAAGAGTGTCATGCCAAAGAGGGTATATTCTTTTCCTACACCTAACGACAACGAGCAGAAAACGCCCAAGATAATACAACTTGTCGTAACAATACAAGCAGCTTTCTTGCGTGTCATGCTGAATTCTTCGTGGAGGTAGGCTGTAACTACCTCGTGCAAGGATATGGTAGAGGTAAGTGCTGCTACCGCCAACAAAACGTAAAACATAATTGATAGGGTGATAGCAAGCAACGGTATGCTACCAAATGCTTGTTGGAAAACATTGGGCAACGTAATGAAAAGTAAACTTGGCCCTGCATCGGGCTTGATACCTACAGAAAAAGCAGCAGGGAAGATAATAATACCGGCTAAAATTGCTACCAGCGTATCAATAGTGGCTACATTCAGTGCCACCTTGGAGAGTGGTGTGTCGTTCTTGAAGTAAGAGGCATACGTACAAAGACAACCCATACCCAAGCTGAGTGAGAAGAAGGCTTGTCCCATTGCACTGAGGAAAGTATTACTATTTATCTGGCTAAAGTCGGGCTTAAACAAAAAGTTGATACCGGCTGAAGAACCGGGAAGCGAAATAGAACAAATGGCAAGAATTATCAGCAAGATGAATAATGCCGGCATCATTATCTTGGCCGATTTTTCAATGCCTTTCTCTACGCCTTTGACAATAATGAAGTGAGTCATCAACATAAAGGCAACCAACCAAATGAGTGGGCGCCAAGGATTGGCAACAAAACTATCGAAAGCGGCAATGAATCCTTCGGCATTCTTATCGGCAAAGCTATTGGTTGCGGCTTCGTAGATGAACTCCAATGTCCAACCGGCTACAACGGTATAGTAGCTTAATATAAGGAATCCGGCTAACACACCCATGCGGCCTACCCACTTCCACGGAGTGCCTGGTGCTAAGCGTTGATATGCTCCGGCAGTATTGGCTCTTGAACGACGACCAATCAAAAATTCGGCTACCATAATAGGAACACCCATCAGTAATACACATCCTAAATAGATAATGATGAAGGCAGCACCACCATTTTCGCCCGTTTCGTAGGGGAATCGCCAAATGTTTCCTAAACCAACAGCCGAACCTGCCGAAGCTAATATTACACCTAATTTACTGCCGAAATTTGCGCGCTTATCTGTTGTCATAAAATGTTTTTGTTACTTACAGTTTGTTATTATTTAGGGCAAAAGTAATCAAATAAGAAGAAAGATTACTAATTTTGTCGGAAAAATATAAGGAATAATAAGAATATGCTGAATCATATTAAGAGATACCCCCTTTCGCTATTAGTAATTTTCACAGTTATTTACTTGTCTTTCTTTCGTCCACCGGAGATAGATGATGAGTTGCCGCTTTTTCCGGGATTTGACAAATTGGTACATTTATGCATGTATTTAGGTATGTCGGGTATGCTTTGGTGGGAGTTTTATCGCGCTCATCGCTATGAACGCGTTCCAATGTGGCATGCTTGGGTAGGTGCAACAATCTGTCCCATCTTGCTTAGTGGCATAATAGAATTATTACAAGCCTATGCCACCACCCATCGCGGAGGCGATTGGTGGGATTTTGCCGCAAATTCGGCTGGTGTGCTATTGGCTACCCTTTTCTTTATAGTTTTCTATAAAAAATAGCCCTATTGCGTTGCCTTGCGAATTTGCTTCACGATAACTGTTCTGTGTAGCCAAATGAAAAGCAAATCGAGCAACAAAGCAACTAACCAACAAGGAAGCAAGGATGCATGCTGAAACTCGGGCGCAATGAGTGTGATAAACAATGAAAGAGTGGGGTAAACAAGCGTAATCATCGTGGCGGCACTTAGCCATACCACACTATTGGCTACAATCACAAGTAACGTATAGGGAAAACTGATTTGCTTAATGGAGTAGCCTAACGAATGTAAGCTAATGAATTTCTCCTTATTCTTCTCTATCAGCAACAAGATGCTAATCATCAGCAGTAAGAAGGCCAACAATGAAATAATGGTACCTATCAGCATAACCACAATCAGCAGCCCATATACGAACGATTTCATCTTCAGCGTGTCGGCACTTCCCTCTATCACATATCCTTGGTCGGTGAAGTATTGTAGTAACGAATGGCTATCGGCCGATGGGGTAGATTCTACCACCAAGCGCGAAGGACGTTTGTTGTCCTTGCTCGAATAGGCCGCATTGGCCGCTTGTAAGAAGCTGTCGGGCACTAAGATTGTATTCAGTCGTTCGGTAAAACCGACAATACGTGCATCATACGTAATCGTGTTGCGATACTTGTCGCGAATACGAATTTCGATGGGAAGGGACGAAATGATGCCATCGGATAGTTGGGGTGCTCCTTTTGTAGATGCAAAACCGAAATTATAGATGTTTAGATAGCTACGCGGCACGATTATCGGCAAGAAACCACCACCTAATTCTGCTTTCCAATCAATACCCGATTGCTCGAAATCAACATCAATAAAGCGGTCGGGTACCGACTCTAAAAACATCTCTGTACCAACATGAATGGAGGCCAATGCAAAATGACCACTAACATTGAACGATGCTGCCGTGAACACACCTACATCGGCCACCGAAGGATGCTCCTTCAAAGCTTCTATTTCGTTTGTAGAGAAAGAAGGCGCTTTTGCTCCGAGCAAGTTGCCCAATGTATTTATAGCCGATACCGGTTTGGAGATTACAACATAGTTGCTCGTTGCATTACGGGCTTCTCCATGCATAAATTGCTCAAAGTCGCGATAGGCTTGGAAAGCCAATAGCATGATGATGCCTCCCAATAGGTTGGCTATAAAGAAACCTCCCAATTGCCATGCGTTGATATTTTTACGAAGTAGTTTTACAAGTAGTTTCATAGCGCTTTATAGTTTTAGCAATTGGTCGTATGGGTAGGGCATCCGGTGCCCGATGCTTGTAATAATGATGCCTGCATTGCTTTTTGCTTGATACTCGCTTAGCATGTCGGCCATGATTTTAGCATTCTCTATATCGAGGTGGCTGACCGGCTCGTCGAGCAGTAAGAAATCGGCCAGTTGGCATAGCAAACGTACAAAGGCAACACGTTGTTGCTGACCGAACGATAGCTTGCCGCAAGGCACATCGAGGCGGTCGTGCAGCCCCATTTGTATCAGCATTTGGCGGATATGTTCTTCTGTAGTGAAGTGGGTTAATGCGTTCTTTAGCATGACATTTTCCATAGCAGTTAGCTCGGGAAACAAACGATGTTCCTGAAACATCATACCGATGCCTTCACAACGAAGTTGGTCAATCCCTTTCTCGTCGAGCAATAGCGGATTACCGCTTTCGTCTATCCACTCAATGCAGCCTTGATAGTCGTTTCGAAGCGCGAAGAGGTATGCACAAAACGAAGATTTTCCCCGTCCCGATGCTGCCTCTATCAAGTAGGATTTCCCTTTCTCGAAAGTTACCTCTTTCTCCCAAATATCCGATGGCCCACCTTCGGGAAGTGAGCCGATAAATACGTTAGGAGTAACTTTATTTAATTTTATGCGATGTATCATTCTCGTTTACAAATATTCAACAATACTGAACAAACGAATGCCATTCGATCCTTTGATAAGGATGCTTTTGCCGCTTGGTTGTTCGGCTT
>JAFYML010000214.1 GCA_017556595.1 Bacteroides sp. | reverse complement strand
GTTTTGCGTCGTGGTTTTTGGTTGTTTTTTGTCGGTTTGGTGTGCTTTGTGCTTGCGTTGCTTCTCTTTGGCTATCCGTCTGAAAAAGAGCTTCGTCAAGAAAATGCACGCTTGTTGGCACAATATAAATTGCTATCGGCCAGATTAAACCAATCTATGGAAGTGCTACAAGATATAGGCGAGCGTGATGACAACCTATATCGCGTGGTGTTTCAAGGCGAACCTGTGTCGTCCGAAATACGAAATTCTGGTTACTTAGGAACTAATCGCTATGATGACCTGAAAGATATGGCCAATGCCGAAATGGTGATAGAAACAACTCGAAAACTGGATGTGCTGGATAAACAATTGTATCTGCAATCGACATCGTTCGATCAGGTGGTGGAGATGTGTCGCAACCAGGAAGAGATGCTGAAGTGTATCCCTGCTATACAACCCGTGGCCAATAAGGATTTGAAACGCATGGCTTCGGGATATGGTACACGTATAGACCCTATTTATGGTACTACTCGTTTCCATGAAGGTATGGACTTCTCGGCACCAACGGGAACGGATATCTATGCCACGGGCGATGGTGTGGTGGTGAAAATGGGTTGGCAAACAGGATATGGCAATACCATTGTGATAGATCATGGCTTTGGCTATCAAACGTTGTATGCACACATGAAGGAATTCCGCACGCAACGAGGAAAACGTGTGGTGCGCGGCGAGGTGATAGGTGGAGTAGGAAATACAGGAAAGAGTTCGGGACCGCACTTGCATTACGAAGTACATAAAGATGGGCGAGTAGTGAATCCGGTGAACTATTATTTCAAAGATTTGAGCGCAGAAGATTATGACCGCATGATTCAGATGGCTGAAAATCATGGTAAAATGATGGATTAGAACTATGAAACTATACTATAGTATACACGAAGTGGCGGATATGTTGGGGCCAGGCGTAAACGAATCTACCTTGCGTTATTGGGAAAAGGAGTTTGAACAATTGGCTCCCCGAAAGGCAGGTCGAGGGGTGAGACAATATACCCAAAAGGATATTGACTTACTGAAACTAATCTACCATCTGGTTAAGGAAAAGGGAATGACCTTGAAAGGTGCAAAAAGCCGCCTGGCTGTGAATAAAGAGAAAACAGACAAGAACTTTGAAGTTGTTGAACGCCTGAAACAAATCCGTCAAGAGCTGATGGATATGAAACAAGCACTTGATGCGTTTAAATACACCCAAGTGGACGAATTGAAAATCACTAGTAGCTAATTCTCAATACGTGTCACTTCCTTGATGTTCTTAATCTTTTTCAATTCATTCGTAAGGCTACGAACATCTTCTACATCGTGCACATAAAGTTGGATGTTTCCCTCGAAAATACCATCGTTCGATTCAATGGATAGTTTGCGGATATTCACTTCCATTTGGTGGGAAATGACGCGAGTTACTTCGTTCAAAAGCCCAACACTATCGATACCACGCAAATAGATGGTAACCAAGAATTCTTTTTCTTTGCGGGTTTCCCATTGAGTAGCAACAATACGATTACCATAACTGCTTTTTAAACGAGCCGCTACCGGGCATTGACGCTTGTGTATGGTAAGTTCGCCAGATTCGTCTATATAACCCAAAACATCATCACCAGGAATAGGATGGCAACAGGTGGCCATTTTATATTGGGTTATATTCTTTTCTGTAAGTTTTAGAATCTGCTTAGTGTTGATTTTCTCTTTAGGCTGCGTTTCGGTAGTTTGTTTGTCGCCCGTTTTACTTACGAATGGGAAGGATAATAATTTCTTCCAACTAGTCGATTGCTTGTTCTTTAATAAGTTTCGTTCGCTTTCGCCTAAAGTGATGCGGTGGTAGCTGATAGCTGTAAACAACTCTTCGGGCGAGTTCATGCCATGAAGTTTGACGATTTTTTCAACGTTTTCGTCATTCATTTTGAAGCCCGCCTTTTCAAGAAAATCTGCCAAGAGCTTTTCGCCCATTTTTTGGTGATTTTTTTGCTCTTTGCGTAAGATAGATGCAATCTTTGCACGCGCTTTGGCTGTAGTGACGTACGATTCCCATTCGGGTTGTATGCGTTGTGCTTTCGATGTTAATATCTCTACTTGGTCTCCACTTTGTAGCTTATGGCTCAAGGGCACAAGTTTATGATTTACTTTCGCACCAATGCAATGGCTACCAATGTCGGTATGTAGTGAAAACGCAAAGTCCAGTGCTGTACTATTTTGTGGCATAGTCTTGATTTCGCCCTTTGGCGTGAAGACAAAAATCTCGGATGCGAACAGATTCAACTTAATTGTATCTAGGAAATCCATTGCGTCAGGTTGTGGGTCATCAAGAATCTCCTTGATGGTGCTTAACCACTTTTCCAATTCGCCTTCATCTTCGCTACCGCCTCCTTCTTTATACTTCCAATGGGCGGCAAATCCTTGTTCGGCAACATCGTTCATGCGTTCGCTACGAATTTGTACTTCAATCCATTGTCCGTTACGATTCATCAGTGTAACGTGCAATGCTTGATAACCATTCGCTTTGGGATGATTTACCCAATCGCGCAAACGGTCGGGATGTGGCTTGTATATCTGAGAAATAGCGACATATATGCTGAAGCAATCGTTTAGCTCCTCTTCTTTGTTGCGAGGTTCAAAGATTATTCTGACGGCAAGCAGGTCGTACACCTCCTCGAATGGGACATGCTTTGTCTGCATCTTGTTCCAAATAGAGTAGATGGACTTTACACGTGCTAAAATGCGATATTTCAATCCCATCTTGTCCAAACGCTCACGGATAGGTGCGGTGAAGTCGGCAAATACCTTTTCGCGTTCGGCCGCAGTAGCTGATAACTTCTGTTCAATCTCCTTATATTTCTCGGGATGTTCGTACTTGAAACTTAAATTTTCAAGTTCAGTTTTTATTTTATACAACCCTAAACGATTGGCAAGAGGTGCATAAATATATAATGTTTCACCTGCAATCTTGTATTGCTTGTTTGGAAGCATTGAACCTAATGTGCGCATGTTGTGCAGACGGTCGGCAATCTTAATCAAGATTACACGGATGTCATCACTCATGGTTAGCAGCAATTTCTTAAAGTTCTCGGCTTGTGCAGAGGCTCTATCACCGAAAATACCACCCGAAATTTTAGTCAATCCATCTACAATTTGTGCAATCTTTGGGCCGAAAATATTTTCAATATCTTCGACGGTATAGTCGGTATCTTCGACAACATCGTGCAATAAAGCTGAACAGATAGAGGTAGAACCCAATCCAATTTCGTTGCAAACAATCTTTGCAACAGCCAATGGGTGCATGATATAAGGTTCTCCCGAACGGCGTCTGATACCCTTGTGCGCTTGGTTTGCAAAGTTGAAAGCTTTGGTAATGATTTCAACTCGCTTGCGATGTTTGGTTTTCAGATAGTCGTTAAGCAAACTTTGAAACTCCTGTTCAATCATTGCTTCTTCGTTCATTTCTTTTATGCTGTCGTTCATAAGAGGTTCAAGTTTTTATTTGTAAATCTTCAATTTCTTACCAGCTCTGATACGATTGCTCGATAGGCCATTCCAATCTTTTAATTGTGATACTTTTACACCATATCTTTGAGCGATTGTCGAGAGTGTTTCTCCGCTACGTATTGTATGGTAACTTAAAGTTCCTTTACCTACCGTTGGCGTAATCTTATTGCTTACGGCGACGGTTTTGCGATTTTTGAATAGCTCTGTTGCACGATGGTTATAAATAGTATCTTGATTGTCTATGAATGTAGAAATCTTTGTTTGAGGTAATCGCAAAGTGTATGGCTTTGTATTGCCAGGAATAATGTTTCGTTTGTATTGTGGATTCAAACTTTTTAGTTCATCTATTGTAATGTCGCATAAATCGGCCACTTGTTGTAGATGAAGTTCTTTGCTGATTTGTAACGTATCCGTAGGTGGAATGATTTCTGTATTCATCGGGCAGATGTTGTGATGACAATAATAGGTCATAATATAGTTGGCCGCGATGAAAGCTGGAACATATCCACGTGTTTCGCGTGGAAGGTAGTTGTAGATGCTCCAATAATCAGTTGCTCCACCTGCTCGACGAATAGCTTTATTTACATTGCCTGGACCGCAATTATAAGCGGCGATAACTAAATGCCAATCTTGATAAATGTCGTACATCTCTCTCAAATATCGTGCAGCAGCCCATGTTGCTTTTATTGGGTCAAGGCGGTCATCTACCAAGCTATTGCTTTCAAGCCCATAGAGTCGTCCTGTCTTTAGCATGAATTGCCATAATCCTAATGCTCCCGCTCGTGAACGTGCCGTTGGTTTCAATGCCGATTCAATGATGGGGAGATATTTCAACTCGAGTGGTAGGTCATAAGCATCAAGCGCCTCTTCGAATAGAGGCATATAGAAGTTGTTAGCGGCCAACATAACCGATACTTGATTGCGTAGTTTTACGGCATAACGGTCGATATATTCACGTACTATGGAGTTGTAGGGCATCTCCATGATAGTCGGCATGCGTTGCAATCTATCTATATAAACAGAGTCGCTGAATTGGGGGATAACTGCCGAATTCGTACAATCCGTGTCGTATATTAAGTTGTTCTTCGTCTTCCAATCATTCAAGAGACTATCGATAGGCATAGTCATTCCCAATGGCATCTCTTCGCTTTCTTGTGCTCCGAGAGGAAGATTGCAACATAATATAATTGTAAGTAGGGTGATTAGTTTATTCATATCGGTTTTCCTTAGGCATTAAAAACAGAAGCTACATTGCACACCAACATTTCGCTTTGATATGGATGGTGCCGATGTGTTGATAACAGCCGGCTCAATACGCATACTCAAGTCTGGTCCGATATCAAAATTAGACAATTCGGCATCTACGTATGCATCCACAACCGAGATGAGATAAACTCCAATGAATGCAAATATGCTCATGTCACGATATCGTCGGTAGGTATCTTTGCGCTTACGAATCATCTCGGTAAGTTGTGTCTTTGATACGCGATTCAAGTATCCGGCAGGAATTAAGTCGGTGATGGAAGTTGCATCCCATCGGCTGTTTACGGCATCTTTATAGGCATTAGAGTAATCGCGATACATATTTCCATTCCATGTAAGCGCGTATGCACAACCTGCAAATCCGCCATAGATGATAGGTAATTTCCAATATTTCTTGTTGTAGATTTGTCCGCCACCAGGAATAATCAAAGCCAACCATGTTGCTTTTGTAGGATCTGGTTTCCATACAACCGGGTTGATTGTTTTTTGCAAACTATCTTGTGGAATTGGTTCTACCTCAATGCTTGGTGGTGTAGTCATTTCCATGAGTTTGCGTTTGTTTTCGGCGGCGATACTATCTGTTTTGAATTCTAAGTTTTGCGTATTTAGCCCCATTGTAATCGAATCTTGCTTGATGCTATCTTCCGCCAACAGATTCATGCGTTTAGCTTCCGCTCGCGAACGTTCTTGGCTATACGCGTCGGTGGAAAATCCTTGCATCAAGGTTAATATCAGCAATAGGAATAATCTGTATATGTATTGTTTTTTGCTCATTTACTTACTTCATTGAATCAAATATTCCAATGATTCGTTCCAACTCTTCTTCGTTATTGAAGGGGATGCTTATCTTTCCCTTTCCATTTTCGGTACAAGTGAATTGTACTTTTGTTCCGAAGAATTGTGTTAATTGTTTTTTTAATAGGTTATACTCTTTCGATGATTTCTTTGCTTTTGGTGTAGTTCCTTCTTGTGGTTTTCCGCCTTCGGCATATTGCTTCACCAATTCTTCCACTTGTCTGACGGAATAGCCATGCTTCACGATTTCGTCGAACAGCTTAACTTGTAGTTTAGGGTCATCCAACGTTAATAAAGTGCGTGCATGTCCCATATCAATTTG
>JAFYML010000213.1 GCA_017556595.1 Bacteroides sp. | reverse complement strand
GTTGGTTTGAATTTCTGGAAGTTCGATTGTTGTGCGGTCGCCACCTTTGAAACCGGGAATGCTTACAGGCATTTCTTCGCCTTCTACTGCTGGCGAGATACCACCTGCGAAGATAACTACATCAGCATCTTTTACCTTAGCAACAACTTCTTTTAGGTTGAGGGGTACTTCGCGGCCCATATCAAAGTTCAAGTAAGCTTCATATTGGTCGGGTACACTGAACGAGATCTTGATGTCATATTTCTTTCCAGCTTCTGCTTTCAAGGTGTATGCATTGGTTGGGTTACGATAGCCGCGGCTGAATGCAGCTCTTTCACCGTTGATGCTCAATACAGTCATACCTTTTGTTTGGAAACGGAAGATAATGTTTTCTGTTCTAGGTGCAGTGAAAGTAGTTTCGTACTCTGCACTGAAGTTCGAGAGGTTAACGCCAGCTGCAAATGTAGTTGCACCGCCAGTAGTGAATCGGAATGGAGTGCTGATTTGTGTTGTCACTTCTGGTTCGCCTTCGGGCTTCACGTCGTTCCAATATTTCGCGCTAAAGCCTTGCTTGCCATCAATTTTACATTGTGCAAACAAACTTTGAAGCACTACTGATGATGTAAGGTCGCAACCTTGGTCATAAATAAATTCTGCATCGGGAAGTGCGTTTTGCAAACCTTCGAGCAATGTAATGGTATGTTCTGGGAAGCCGTTGTAGTTACCCCATTGCATTACAGAGTCGTTAGCATTAGGACCAATCAATGCAATCTTCATGTTCTTGTTCAAAGGAAGTACGTTGTTTTTGTTTTGCAACAAAACCATACTTTCGCGAGCCATTTCAAGTGCAAGATCCTTGTGTTCTTGGCTATTGACTACACTATATGGGATTTGTCTCCAGCTTACTTCTTCGTCGCTATCCATTTCGCCCAATTCGAAACGAGCCTTCATCAAACGTGTGATAGCCACATCAATATCTTCTTCCTTGATAAGGCCTTCTCTAACAGCTTGAGGAAGTGCGCGATAGCTTTGTCCGCACTCAATATCTGTACCACTTAGTACAGCTTTTGCCACAGCATGTGCGCTGTCGGGTTCAGTTTCGTGGTGACCTTCTGCGAAGAAGTCGTTGATAGCCCAGCAGTCAGAAACAACGATACCTTCGTATCCCCATTCTTCGCGTAAGATTTGTGTCAACAAGCGGTCGCTTCCACAGCAAGGATCGCCTTCGTAGCGGTTGTATGCACACATCACTTCCTTAACGTTACCATCTTGTACCAATGCTTTGAAAGCAGGAAGGTAAGTTTCCCAAAGGTCGCGAGGAGCAATGTTTTCAGCGTTGTAGCTGTGACGATTCCATTCCGGACCAGAGTGAACGGCATAGTGCTTGGCACATGCATGAAGTTTATCATACTTTTGGTCGGCAGGGCCTTGCAAGCCGTTTACTACAGCCACACCCATGATTGAAGCCAAGTAGGGGTCTTCACCATAAGTTTCTTGTCCGCGTCCCCAACGAGGGTCACGGAAAATGTTCACGTTTGGTGTCCACATTGTCAAGCCTTGGTAGCGTTTCAATCCGCCGGCTTCGTTGCTTGCTTTGGTTGACTTGGCGCGTGCTTCGTCCGATACTGCTGTAAATACATCTAATAGCAAATCATTGTCGAACGATGCTGCCATACCGATTGATTGTGGGAATACGGTAGCCAAACCTGAACGGCCTACACCATGCAATGCTTCATTCCACCAGTCGTATGCTTTAATGCCAAGGTGTGGAATGGCAGGTGCAGTGTTCTGCATTTGTGATACTTTTTCTTCGAGTGTCATGCGCGACACCAAATCTTCTGCACGTTCGGCAGGAGAGAGGTTTGTGTTTTGATAAGCAGGTTTACAACCTACTAAGCACAAGCCTGCTGCAAATAAAAGATAAAGGGGTAAGTGTTTCATAAAATATAGTATTTATATATTAAGTTTCTTTCGCCAAAGATACGGCTTTCTTTTCAAACTACGCAACGATATCTTTTTTCGTATGTTACACATTGTTATGCTGATGTAACATTTTTATACTTTTGTGGTTTTTAGTATGATTTTTTGTCCATTATTTAGGGTAGTTGCAAATAGGTAGCACTCACCTCCTTCGGATAATTTTAGGCGTTTGCGCAGGTCGGCTACACTGCCAGGGAAGTTGCGAATAGTGATATTTGCTTTTTGTTCGCTACCAATTGCATCCTTCAATTCCTTCTTTCCGAATCCAAACGATGCGTTGATATGGAAACCTCTTCCAGGAAAGTTGGCTATCCATTCGTCCGATGTGTAAAGATGGCTATTGGGGTGTAGTTTTTTTAGGTTGAATTGTTCGGCTATACTTCGATACCCCCCTGCTTTCAAGATGGATGCATGTGGTTCGTATAGGTATTTTAATGGCTGGTCTGTGTAGGCACATGCAGCATTGTTTTCTTGCTCCTTGTTGAAACAAAAGTGTTGTTCTTCGCCATTGGGTAGTAGGTTTACACAATGGATGGGGATTTCATTTGTGGTCTTTTGTCCTAAAATTAGCAATAGCTCTTTACATTCTCCGTTGGCCGAAACGATGTGAACTTCGTTTACATTGTGCAAGGTTTGTAGCGATAAGGTTAAATCGAGCATGGGCGAGAGTTTTATCATTACGTATCTTGCCTTGCTTGTTAACTCTGTTTCTAATTCAGCTACGTTAGGTTCACAATCGGCCACCGAAACGGTTTTGTTGCCGTGTCCATCGCGGCGGGCAGGGTCGATAAATATCCAATCCACCGCTGTCATCTCTTTTAGAAAATCTGTTGCATTTCCTTGGTTAATGGTGATTTTTTGCAACCCCAATTGCGGAAAGTTATGTTTGGCCAGTTGGCAAAGCGCTTCTTGTTGCTCTACGTAAGCAACATGTTCAAAGGCTTCGGCCATGAACGAACAATCCACTCCCAAACCTCCCGTTAGGTCGGTCAGCGTTTGGTGGGCTGCGGGATAATTAGCTATGATTTTCTTTTTATAGCGTGCTGTAATTTCGGAAGAACATTGCTCCATAGAGAGATGAACCGGATACAAAATTTCATCACAAGCTGCCCACGTTGGTATCTTGTGGGTAGCAATTTGCCATCCGGCAATTTGTGTGATAGCTTTCGGCATGTCAATATTCGGATAACGTTTGGCTTGTAGTGCCAATGCTCTTACATCCGCTTTAGCATGTTCTTGTATGAACGCCTTTGTTTCTTGATTCATCATTCAATCAGTTTATAATGAGTGATTGTTTCCTCTCGTTTCAGTCGGTTGAAGTGCCACCATTCGTTATATAAAGGAATAAATCCCGCTTCGCGCATAATGCTGCGAAGCAACACTCTGTTTTCGCG
>JAFYML010000212.1 GCA_017556595.1 Bacteroides sp. | reverse complement strand
GTCCTTGCGAGTAGGAGGATTGATAATACCATATCCGTCGTATATCAGCACACCGCCAGGCTTTACCTTGCTTTCAAACTTTTCGAGCGATGGTTGGTTCAAGATAATGGCTGCGTCATACTTGCTAAGAATGGGCGATGAAATCTTTTCGTCGCTTACAATTACGGTTACATTGGCTGTACCACCGCGTTGCTCAGGGCCATAGGCAGGCATCCAACTCACTTCTTTTCCTTCCATCAAGCCTGAGTATGCCAAGATTTTACCCATCGACAATACGCCTTGTCCGCCAAATCCTGCTATAATGATTTCTTCTTTCATACTATTATAAATGTGCAAATGTACCTTATTCCTTATCCTTTAAATCACCAAGAGGGTAGAAGGGGAACATATTCTCTTCCATCCATTTGTTCGCTTTCTCGGGGGTAAGCTTCCAACCTGAATTACATGTTGAAACAATCTCTACCAAGTTGCTACCTTTGCCGTTCATCGAGTTTTCGAAAGCTTTGCGGATAGCTTTCTTTGCTTTACGGATAGCTGCTACCGATTGAACGCTTTGGCGAGTTACATATGCTGTACCTTCCAATTGTGCGGCAATATCAGCTATCTTAAGCGGATATCCGTGGATAGCTACATCGCGACCATAGGGACAAGTAGCAGTCTTTTGGCCTACCAATGTAGTAGGAGCCATTTGTCCACCTGTCATACCATAAATAGCGTTGTTGATAAAGATAATAGTGATATTTTCACCACGATTCAATGCGTGGATAGTTTCTGCAGTACCGATACAAGCCAAGTCACCATCGCCTTGATAGGTAAATACCAAACGGCTAGGCCATAAACGCTTAATAGCAGTAGCCAATGCTGGTGCACGTCCGTGTGCAGCTTCTTCCCAATCAATATCAATATAGTTATATGCAAATACGGCACAACCAACAGGCGATACGCCTACGGCTTTATCTTCCATGCCCATCTCTTCGATGACTTCGGCAATCAGTTTGTGAACTACACCATGGCTACATCCTGGGCAGTAGTGCATAGGATTGTCGTTCATCAATGTTGGTTTCTTATAAACCAGATTTTCGGGCTTTATGATTTCTTCTTTTGTCATAATCATTATCTGTTAGTGAAGCGAATAAAGAACTCAATAACTTTAACAGAGATAGCTGTTACACAAGTGTACATAAACACTTTGTAGTCGTCGCAAGCAAAATATACAACGACGCTGGCAACAGCCAAAATCAAGAAAAGCATGTTTAATACGCTTCTAATTTTATCTGTATTCATAATCTTACCATTATTTGCACAATTGTTTCAGTGCAGTTACAATCTCATCAGGGTCGGGTACAATACCACCTAAACGTCCGAAGTGCTCAACGGGTACCTTGCCGTTTACTGCTAATCGAACATCTTCCACCATTTGTCCGGCATTAAGCTCAGTTACCAACATACCCTTTACTTTGTTTGCATATTCGGCAATGGCTTTCTTTGGGAATGGCCACAAAGTGATAGGACGAAGGATACCTACTTTAATGCCCTCTTCGCGTGCCAGCTCCATTGCTTTAGCACCAATACGTGCCATCGAACCGAAGGCAACAATCAAGTAATCGGCATCTTCGCAGTTTATCTCTTCGAAACGCACTTCATTCTCTTCGATCAATTTGTATTTCTCTTGGAAACGGATGTTGTTCTTTTCCATTTCCTCGGGTTTCAATTCGAGCGAAGTAATAACGTTGCGTTGACGATTCTTTGGCTTGCCGGTAGCAGCCCAGGGACATTGTGCTAACACTTCTTCGTCTGTACGACGAGGTTTTTGTTCGGGCAACACTACTTTTTCCATCATCTGGCCAATTACACCATCGGCAAGGATGATAGCTGGGTTGCGATACTTGAATGCCAAATCAAAACCTAATGCAACGAAATCGGCCATCTCTTGTACAGATGCAGGAGCCAATGCAATCAAACGATAGTCGCCATGTCCACCGCCTTTAACGGTTTGGAAATAGTCGGCTTGGCTTGGTTGGATAGTTCCTAAACCTGGGCCACCACGCATTACGTTTACAATTAAACAAGGCAACTCGGCACCTGCCAAGTATGAAATACCTTCTTGCTTCAAACTAACACCTGGGCTTGATGATGATGTCATTACCATTTTTCCTGTACCGGCACCACCATATACCATGTTGATAGCAGCCACTTCACTTTCGGCTTGCAATACAACCATACCGGTTGTTTCCCATGGCTTTTGTTCGGCCAGTGTTTCCAATACTTCCGATTGCGGAGTAATGGGATATCCGAAGTATCCATCTGCACCGCAACGGATAGCTGCATGTGCAATGGCTTCGTTTCCTTTCATTAATACTACTTCCTCTGCCATATTTAATCTACTTTTACTTTATAAACTGAGATACATCCATCTGGGCATACCATTGCGCACGAAGCGCATCCGATGCAGGTATCTGCATTTACCGAAAGCTTCTACTGCACTGTTGCAGGTGAAAAACGCGCTGATTCCACGATCAACAGCCTTTTCAGAAGCAACCGGTATGTGATCGATCCGGCTGCCGCTATACACTACAGCGGTTTGCAGGATTATCGT
>JAFYML010000211.1 GCA_017556595.1 Bacteroides sp. | reverse complement strand
CCGCGTGTGGCGTCTTTTTTTTATCCAAAAGTTCTTTGTTTTCAATACTTTTTGCTAAATTTGTACACCATACGAATAGCATATTATGAACGAAAATAGCAATATCATTATCTATCAGAGTGAGAACGGAAAGACTCACATCGAGGTTAAACTCGAAGAGAATACGGTGTGGCTTACACAGCAACAAATGTGTGACTTGTACCAAACAAGCAAATCCAACGTAAGTGAACACATTAAGCATATCTTTGAAGATGGAGAGCTTAATGAAAATTCAGTTGTTCGGAAATTCCGAACAACTGCTTCTGACGGGAAATCATATAATGTAGCTTACTATAATTTGGATATGATTTTATCATTGGGTTATCGCATCCGCTCCATTATCGCTACTCGTTTCCGCCAATGGGCAACCCAACGATTGACCGAATATATCATCAAAGGCTTTACCATGGACGACGACCGCTTAAAGCAAATAGGCGGTGGTGGTTATTGGAAAGAGTTGCTCGATCGCATTCGCGACATTCGTTCATCCGAAAAGGTACTCTATCGTCAAGTACTCGACCTTTATGCCACAGCAGTAGATTACAATCCACATTCGGATACATCCGTTGAATTCTTCAAAATCGTGCAAAACAAGTTGCATTATGCAGCTCATGGCCAGACTGCATCCGAAGTTATTTATCATCGTGCAGATGCCGACCAACCCTTTATGGGACTAACAACTTTCGCAGGGAATCAGCCAACGCTTCGCGATGTTAGAATAGCCAAGAACTACTTGAAAGAAGACGAAATGAAAGTGCTGAACAACCTTGTTTCCGGTTACTTCGACTTTGCAGAAATACAAGCCATGAAGCGTCGCCCTATGTATATGGCCGATTACATTACACAACTCGACAATATCTTGTTGTCCACAGGCGAACCCTTGTTGACAGATGCAGGAAGTGTCAGTCATCATCAAGCAATGGAAAAGGCCGAATTGGAATACCGCAAATTTCAAGTTCGCACGTTATCACCCGTAGAAGAAGCCTACATGGAAACCATTAAAACCTTGGCAGCAAAGACAAAGAAGAAACCTTGATACACATTATATAAATGTAAAGACGTCACATTGTGGCGTCTTTTTTTTGTCCGTTAAGTTTTGACAAAATGTCAAAACTGACATTTTGATTTTCAAACCGCACGAGAATCGCCTATTTCGATGCAAGGTAAAGCTTGCTTAGAAATAACGAAACGCGGAACAAATAAATTGCAGTATCTCAGTGTGATAGCAAAATATTTACAAAAATTCTACGCAAAAATCTGTTCGATATTCTTACTTTTTTCGGTGTAATTCGCTGTTTCTGCCGAAAGCTCGAAACATTGCTTCCGGAATCACGCGTGATTTCCTCCGTAGATGCGGCACTTTCTGCCGTAATCACGAAGGATTTGCTCGGTAAGCGCCGTACTTACGGCGATAACCTCGCACGTTTTCGGTGGTAATCACGCGTGATTTCAGCGGCAAGGTTTTTAGGCAAATTATTTTAGCCGCTTTTTATGAAAGTATGCGTTAGTAATTTTAAGAAATAACTAACACTTTGCGCATGGTTTATGAATTATACTATCATATTGCATTATGTAAATTCATCATTTCCCCCCCCCCTTATTAGAAGCGATATTTCACAAATATAGCTTCATGAATCAACGAAGCTATATTCGCAAGCCAACGAAGCTATATTCATGGCCTCGCGAAGCTATATCCGTGAACAATCAAATTTTAAAGTAAAAAAATAAATATAATTTATTTTGTTCTCCGCTCGCCTTTCACTACCTTTGTACCAATCTTCATACAAATGCCCCCTTGCGAGGGAAGGCGGAAGATATTTTTTGAGATAATAAACGGAAGCGTTTGTACGATATTACCCCCGATTGAAATCTGGACAATTTCATTGTGATTCGGGTGATGGACAACAAACAGCCTCCGCTTGTGGTTTATGTGTACAGCCCTTGTTGTACCCATTCGTCATAGGCGCGAGGCATGTTGTCTTATCCAATTACCAGGGAGTCGAGACCCTCACAACAGATAAGACTAACATGCTGAGCGCTTCTTTTGTATAACGACTGTGGGAAACAACATGGAGCTGATAGACAACATACATAGAACCTTGAAGGAAGATTTCGTCAAGGAGATAGGCAAGGGGAGCAAGCTCTCCATTGCTGCCTCGTGCTTCTCTATCTATGCATTCGAGGAACTGAAGAGCCAACTCAAAGATATTGACGAGCTACGTTTCATCTTCACTTCACCCACTTTCGTTACCGAAAAAGTAAGCAAGCAGCAACGCGAATTTTACATTCCACGGTTGAACCGTGAGCGCAACCTCTATGGCTCGGAGTTCGAAATTAAGCTGCGCAACGAACTCTCGCAAAAGGCCATTGCACGCGAGTGTGCCGAGTGGATACGTGAAAAGGTATGCTTTAAAAGCAACCGTACCGGCGAACACATGATGGGCTTTGCCACCATTGACGACAAAGCCTATATGCCCATTACGGGATTCACTACTGTAGAGTTGGGTTGTGAGCGTGGCGACAATGCCTATACCATGATAAATAAGTTTTCGGCTCCCTTCTCGCAACAATACCTGTCACTCTTCGACCAGGTGTGGAACGACACCACCAAGATGCAGGTCGTAACTGACAAGGTGCTGGACAACATTACCAACGCCTATAAGGAGAATGCGCCCGACTTTCT
>JAFYML010000210.1 GCA_017556595.1 Bacteroides sp. | reverse complement strand
CCTTGCCATCCTGCATCAACGCTTCGATAGTGTAGGTGTCGAGTGCACCGGCAAAGCGTTCGTTGGCACTCTTCACACCTTTTACAACGGGCACTGCCATGTACTTTTCGGCAAATTCGCCATATACGTGCAACATCTTGATTGCTTCTTCTTCGGCTTCTTCGCGGGTAGCGTGGGCGGTGTGGCCTTCTTGCCAAAGGAATTCTGCTGTACGCAAGAACAAGCGTGTACGCATCTCCCAACGCATTACGTTTGCCCATTGGTTGCACAAGATAGGAAGGTCGCGATGCGAGTTAATCCAATTCTTATAGGTGTTCCAAATAATGGTTTCGGATGTTGGACGGATGATGAGTTCTTCTTCCAAACGTGCTTCGGGATCTACCACCACGCCTTTACCGTCGGGCGAGTTTTTCAAACGGTGGTGGGTTACTACTGCACACTCCTTGGCAAAGCCTTCTACGTGTTCGGCTTCACGGCTAAGGAATGACTTTGGAATGAGCAAGGGGAAGTAGGCATTGACGTGTCCGGTTGCCTTGAACATATCGTCGAGCTGACGTTGCATCTTCTCCCAAATGGCGTATCCGTAGGGCTTGATTACCATACATCCACGCACGGCCGATTGCTCGGCGAGGTCGGCTTTCACCACCAATTCGTTATACCATTGCGAGTAGTTTTCACTACGTTTGGTAAGGTCTTTTAATTCTACTGCCATTATTTATTTGAATTTTGAATTTTGAATTATGAATTATGAGTTGTGAGTTATGATTTCACTAACCACTAACCACTAATCACTATTTTCATTTTGCTTGCAAAAGTACAAATTTGCTATTGTTTATGAAAACGATTATCGTTTTTTTCGCTAAAACGGCACTTCGTTCATCCCTACTCCGCCAAATGGATTGTCGGTTTGTGGGTATTGGTCGAAATCCATAGGGGGCGGCGGCGTGTCGTTCATGCGCGAGCCAAAGCTGTTTAGCCCTGGCAACGGAGCTGATAGCGAATTATCGTCTTCGTTCTCGAAACGGGTATATTGTCCCAAGAAGCGCAAACGTACATCGCCTACGGCACCATTACGGTGCTTGGCTATGATTATCTCGGCTTTACCGCGAAGGTCGGCACCATCGCTCGAGGTATAGATGCGATAGTACTCGGGGCGGTGGATGAAGCACACCATATCGGCATCTTGCTCGATAGCACCCGATTCGCGAAGGTCGCTCAATTGCGGACGTTTACCCTCTTCTCCCTCGCGGCTCTCCACACCACGATTTAATTGCGAAAGGGCGATGATTGGGATGTTCAACTCCTTGGCCAACCCCTTCAACGAACGCGAAATGGTACTTACTTCTTCCTGGCGGCTACCGTATGCCATGCCGCTAGCGTTCATCAATTGAAGGTAGTCGATGATGATTATCTTTACGCCATGTTCGCGCACCAAGCGACGGGCTTTTGTACGCAGCTCGAACACCGATAGCGAAGGGGTGTCGTCGACATAGAGGGGGGCGTCGATAAGCAGGTTCAAACGCTTGTCTAATTGTTGCCATTCGTAATCGGCCAACTGACCGCTCTTTATCTTGTCGCTCGTAATTTCGCACACGTTGGAGATAAGACGATTCACCAACTGTACGTTGCTCATTTCCAACGAGAAGAGGGCAACGGGGGTTTTATAGTTTACCGCCATATTCTTGGCCATAGACAACACGAAAGCAGTCTTACCCATAGCAGGACGAGCGGCAATAATAATAAGGTCGGAGTTTTGCCAACCCGATGTCATCTTGTCCAACTTGTGATAGCCGGTTTG
>JAFYML010000001.1 GCA_017556595.1 Bacteroides sp. | reverse complement strand
TTACGAAAGTAGCTTCGCGAGGCGATGAAGGTAGCTTCGTGAAACGATGAAGGTAGCTTCGTTAAACGATGAAGGTAGATGCACGCAATAGCTTCGGGGGAAGCACCGAACAAATTCGGAGGAAATGCGTAAAAATTAAATAGATATCACTACTTTTGCAAAAACAAACAAATCATTCTATTTATGAAAAAGAGCATTTTCATCGTAGCATTGGCCGCAATCGTCGGTTTATGCACATCCTGCAAAGAGAAAAGTAATGCAGAGGTTACTATCCACGCCATCAACGACAACGCACAACCCCAACTCATGGCACCTGGCATCTTTACTGGTGCTGCTGATAGCATAGCACAAGCATTGGGATTGGGAGACGGCATTCCTGCATCTATGAATGCCTTTCTCGTTGAAACAGCGGGGAAACAAATACTTTTTGATGCCGGCAACGGAGGAAACAATTCACAATTATTGCCTGAGCTCAACAAGTTGGGCGTTACACCAGAAGATATTGACCTCATATTCATTACACACATGCATGGCGACCATATCGGTGGATTGGTAACCGACAATAAAGCCGTATTCAGCAATGCAAAGATATACATCAATGCAAAAGAGTTGGAAGCATGGATGAACATGCCCGAAGAGAGAAATGCACAAGTTAGAGGAATGGCCGAGGCGTACGGCAATCAAATTGTAACGTTTGCCGTAACCGATCAACTTCCTTGCAACATTCAACCGATTGCAGCATATGGTCACACCGAAGGGCATACGCTCTATCGCATGGGTAATATTCTAATTGTAGGCGACATTATGCACGGCGTAGCTTTACAACTTGAAAATCCTGAGATTTGCGCACGATTCGATGGCAATCTTGAACAAACCATCGAAAGCCGTAAAGCAACTCTTGAGCTTGCCAAGAAAGAGAATCTACGTATGTACGGCATGCACTTCCCTACTCCACACTACATTGAACTTGCACAATAAAAGCTACACACATACAAATAAAAAAGCCCCTAAATTTAGGGGCTTTTTATTTGATAGCATATCTAACTTACTTTACCAAATCTATCAATTGATTGCAAATTGCTTCCATACCTTTAGCCGATGGATGATTCCATTGCTTTTCCACATCCTTCAACAAAAGGTTAGGAACATTGTAGTGGCGACAAATCTCTTCGGCAGAGGCTGTTACTGCCTCTGACAACTCCGAGTTAGTTATGTTGTATATCTCAGCATTGGGATAGAGTTGCTTCAATTGATGCAACATATAAGCAAATGCCGGACGAAAGTTATATAAATCGGCATTTGTCCATCCTTCATACTGATATTCGCCGATTGGCGCACCAGCCCAACTATCGTTTGTACCACCAAAGATTATAATCATATCCGGATTACCCAAATGATGCAAACGAGTTATAAACGAACGGTCGGTATAGTCTTCTTTATTATAACCTGTATGACAAATGGTTGAACCAGAGAAGGAGTTGTTCAATGCCAATTCATAACCCATCTTAGTAATGAACATATGCCACCAAGTTTGTTCAACGCTATGCACATCGTTATTCTTGGCTATATCACTATTCAAATCGACACTATACCAAGTAAAGTTGGTAGCAGGCGATAGATAGCCTGCAAATGTTGAATACGAATCGCCTAAAATTGCCACTTTCTTTTGAGCAGAGGCTGTAATAGAGCAAACTACTAAAAGTAGCATTGCCAATATCAGTTTTCTTGTTTTCATAATGGTATGTTTTAAATTTCATACAAAGGTATGAATTTTAAGCCAATAAAAAAGGGATAACCCGAAGATTATCCCTTAAAGAAATGTTATATGCATTTTTCGATGTTCCAAACGAAAGCTCTAAGACCGAGCATTTCAGACTCTTTATCCAACTCATGCAACGCATTCAACAAGATATCAACCTTTCCCTCGTCCACAATTGTAATAATCGCCGAGCACATACTAGGCCAAGCATGACTACCATAATGAGGCTCACCGGTTTTACTTCCACGGCCTTGTACTTGTTGGAAATAGCTGAAACCACGGCAATTATAACGATCGAGCAATGTCATGATGCGTTCATAGAATGCTTGGTCGAAAGTAATAAATACTGATTTCATATCTTAAAAGTTATGATTTAAAAATATTAATGTTTCTTCTCTTTTGTCATCTTATCCT
>JAFYML010000017.1 GCA_017556595.1 Bacteroides sp. | reverse complement strand
GTCTTCGGCATCGACCACCAATGTCACCATGCGCAGGTCGACGATGGGCAGATAGGTCTTAATACATTTGGCTATCTGTTTATCGGACAATAGTGAATAGCCATAAAGTTGAGCATAAGCTTCGTTGATGAGTTCGAAAATGGCTTTACCATAGCGTTCTTTTAACTCTTTCTTTGAGTTGAGCTTCACAATCTTTAGGTTGAACTTGCGCTGAATGATGTCGCTGATGCGTTTATGCTTTTCAGGAATAGCATCGGGGATGTAGATTTTATACTCTACCCAATCGGCATCTTTTTCAAATCCCATCTTCTCCATGTGTTGCGGTTAGTAGGGATGGTTATAGATAGTAACCATGGTGCTTAGTTGGTCGAAACCTTCGATGAGCATACCTTCGGGATCTTGGTCGGTAAAGCCAAGAGGTCCTTGAATGTACTTCATGCCGCGCTCTTTTCCCCATTGCTCAACGGTATCAATAAGTGCTTTCGACACCTCTTCGTCGTCGATAAAATCGATCCAACCGAAGCGCACTTCGTCTTTCTTCCATGTTTCGTTGGCGCGATGATTGATAATTGCTGCTACGCGACCTACTATTTTACCATCTTTATAGGCAAAGAAATAATCTGCTTCGCAAAACTCAAAGGCGGGATTCCTTTTGGGATCAAGTGTCTCCAACATATCTTCGTAAAGATCGGGAACAGAATATGGATTATTCTTGTAGAATTCGTAATTGAAACGGATAAATTTTTTCAAATCGGCTTTTGAAGCCACTTTTTTTATTTCGATTGCCATAAAGATTTTGATGAGAGTTTTATTTATGTAAATACAAAGGTAAGCATTTCATTAAAAATGATGTGCATTTTTCGGAAAAAGTGTGTATTTTTGCCGAAATTTTCAATTTAGGAATCAATTAATATATCAAAGATAGATGAATTTTGTAGAAGAACTAAGATGGCGCGGCATGCTGCATACCATGATGCCGGGCACTGAAGAATTGCTTGCGAAGGAAATGGTAACGGCATATTTGGGTATTGACCCAACGGCCGACTCGTTGCACATCGGACACTTGTGTGGTGTAATGATGTTGCGTCACTTACAACGATGCGGACACAAACCATTGGCACTGATTGGTGGTGCTACAGGTATGATTGGCGACCCATCGGGTAAATCGCAAGAACGCAACTTGTTGAACGAAGAAACATTGCGCCATAACGTAGAGTGCATCAAGAAACAACTTTCTAAATTCTTGGATTTCGAAAGCGATGCTGAGAATAAAGCCGAATTGGTGAACAACTACGATTGGATGAAAGACTTCACTTTCCTTGATTTCGCACGCGAAATTGGTAAGCACATCACCGTAAACTACATGATGGCTAAGGAATCGGTACAAAAACGCTTGAACGGTGAAGCACGCGATGGTTTGTCGTTCACTGAATTTACCTACCAATTGTTGCAAGGATACGACTTCTTGTATCTATACGAAAACAAGAATTGTAAATTGCAATTGGGCGGAAGCGACCAATGGGGTAACATCACTACAGGTTCGGAACTTGTACGTCGTACAAATGGTGGAGAGGTATTTGCTTTGACTTGTCCGCTCATCACAAAGGCCGATGGCGGTAAGTTTGGAAAGACCGAAAGCGGAAACGTATGGCTCGACCCACGTTATACCTCTCCTTATAAATTCTATCAATTCTGGTTGAACGTGAGCGATGAAGATGCTGCTCGTTACATCAAAATCTTTACTTCTATCGGTAAGGAAGAGATTGAAGCATTGATTGCTGAACATGCAGAAGCACCTCACATGCGCGTATTGCAAAAACGTTTGGCGAAGGAAGTAACCATCATGGTACACTCGGAGGCAGACTACAATGCTGCTGTTGAAGCATCGGCTATCTTGTTTGGTGGAGGAACATCGGATGCTTTGAAAAAACTCGATGAAGCTACGTTGTTGTCGGTATTCGAAGGCGTACCACAATTCGAAATCTCACGCCAAGCACTCGAAGAGGGCGTGAAAGCCGTAGAATTATTCACCGACCATGCAGCTGTATTCCCATCGAAAGGTGAAATGCGCAAGATGGCACAAGGTGGTGGCGTGTCGTTGAATAAAGAAAAATTGGCAGCTTTCGATCAAGTGATTACAGCGGCCGATTTACTTGACAACAAGTACTTATTGGTGCAAAAAGGTAAGAAAAACTACTTTCTGCTCATCGCAAAATAACTTTTTTGCAAAAAAAATAGCAGAAAATTTGCACATGTCATAAAACTCCTCTATCTTTGCACCGCTTTTTAACAGAAAGCACAAATGATTGGACTATGGTGTAATGGTAGCACAACAGGTTTTGGTTCTGTTTGTCTAGGTTCGAATCCTGGTAGTCCAACTCTGGAGGAGAAAGCAAGCTCTGATAACCAATGGTTGTCAGGGCTTTTTTCATTATAAAATCGAAAAACAAATGAAAACAGTTTGTGTATATTGTGCATCGAGCACGAAAATAGATCAGATTTACATGGAAGCGGCCAAGCGATTAGGTGAATTGTTGGCCGAAAATGATATGCAGGTAGTGAATGGTGCCGGAAAAATGGGATTGATGGCAGAAGTTTCGAATGCAGCACTTGAAAAAGGTGGAAAGGTAACCGGTGTAATTCCCTCTTTTATGGTAGAACAAGGGTGGCAACACACAGGGTTAAGCGAACTGCTTGTAGTGCCCGATATGCACGAACGCAAACAAACAATGGCAAAACTAAGCGATGCTATTATTGCTTTACCAGGCGGATGCGGAACGTTGGAAGAGCTACTCGAAGTCATTACTTGGAAGCAATTAGGATTGTATTTAAATCCTATCATTATATTAAATACCAAAGGCTATTATAATCCTCTTTTAGAAATGTTGCAAAAAGCTGCCGATGAGCAATTCATGCGCAAGCAACATTTGGATATCTGGGCGGTGGCCGAAACTCCCGAACAAGCCATCGAATTGGTGAATACAATGCCCATGTGGGACGAATCTATTAGAAAATTTGCTGCAATATGATAACTCTTTTGCCGACATATTTACTAACAGTAAGCATTGAGGCTGTACCTAAAGGTTATTTCCCTATGCACGATGATTTAGTGGTGGGGATATTGGTGCTGGCCCTATTGGGAACATTGTATGTGTTGTGTCGGTCGCGTAAATTCGTATTAGCAGTGGGCAAGGAGTTTATTTTTGGACGTGAGCAAGTGAGCTTGTTTGCCAATTCAACAGGTGCGGATTCGCGCAGCATGGTGATATTGTTTATTCAATTCTGTCTGTTGGCAGCTTTGTTGTTGCAAACATATTTTGTTTATCTATTTCCAGAAATTCTCAATCGTATATCTACTCCATTACTATTGGGTAACTATATTATTGCTTGTGTCGCTTTTTTCCTGATAAAAACGATTATTTATCGTGTGTTTGGATGGATTTTTTTTAACGGATCGGTCACTCAATTGTGTTTGGAAGCCTATATGACAATGATTCTGTATATGGGAATTTTATTGCTTCCTGCTATTCTTTGTATTGTATTTGTAATTCCCGATTTTTACGTAACGACAATAATAGCTATTGTTTGCTTGCTTTTTGCTAAGTTATTGACCCTCTACAAGTGGATTAAACTTTTTTCTGAAAAAACTTATGGCAGTTTGCTTTTAATTTTGTACTTTTGTGCCCTCGAAATAATGCCTTGCCTCGTCTTTTACAAAGGATTGGTAGAGCTGAACAATTGTTGGATAATAAAAATTTAAGACATTGGAAATAAAAAAGATACTCGTATCTCAGCCGAAACCGGCTTCAGATAAATCACCCTACTTTGATATTGCAACTAAGTATGGAGTAGAAATGGTTTTTCGTCCTTTTATCAAGGTTGAAAGTTTGTCGGCTAAGGAATTCAGACAACAAAAAGTCTCTATTTTGGATTATACTGCTATTGTCTTTACTTCGCGTCACGCTATCGACCACTTTTTCCAACTTTGTTCAGAATTGAGAGTGAACATTCCTGAAACAATGAAATATTTCTGTGTCTCAGAGGCTGTGGCTTTGTATATTCAGAAGTATGTGCAATATCGTAAACGTAAAATTTTCTTTGGCGGTACAGGAAAATTCGACGATTTGTTGCCAACCATCACTAAGCATAAAAACGAAAAATACTTAGTGCCAATGTCTGATGTGCACAACGATGATATAAAGAACTTGCTCGATAAGTGCAAAGTGCAACATCAAGAAGTGGTTATGTATAGAACCGTTAGCAACGACTTTACAGCCGATGAGCCATTCGATTACGATATGCTTGTCTTCTTCAGTCCTGCCGGTGTTGCTTCATTGCAGAAGAATTTCCCAAATTTCGAACAAAAGGATATTAAGATCGCCACATTGGGTGCTACAACTGCTCAAGCAGTGCGCGATGCTGGTTTGCGTTTAGATGTAGAGGCACCAACGCCTCAAGCTCCATCTATGACGGCTGCGATAGAATTGTTTATCAAGGCAAACAACAAAACTAAAAATTAATGTCTGCCCCGACATTAAACAAATCGGAAAGGCTACATCGCAAAAAACAAATAGAAAAAGTATTTGCCGGCGGTGCTCGCTCGTTTTCGCTTTTTCCTCTTAGGGTAGTTTACTTACCCTTGGATGATTTAGATGCCGATGCAGCCATCCTAATCAGTGTGTCGAAACGCCATTTCAAAAGAGCCGTAAAGCGTAATCGCGTAAAGCGCCAGATAAGAGAAGCTTATCGGAAGAACAAACATTTGTTGCTTAATACTATAAGTGGAGAAAAATGCAAATTGGCATTAGCCTTCATTTACCTCTCGAACGAATTACCCGAAACGGATGTAATTAATAATAAGATGAAAATTGCCTTGCAACGTGTTGCAGAGCAATTCTTATCAAAGGAAGAGAAACAAGCAAACAATTAATTTCTGTTCTTGTGGTGACTATCATAAAACGTTTCTTTTCCCAATTATTACTTCTGCTTATATTCTTTTATCAGAAGTGTATTTCACCACTTAAGCCCCCATCGTGTCGATTCACACCTACTTGTTCGCAATATACTGTTGAGGCTATTCGTAAACATGGCCCACTTAAAGGCCTTTACTTGGCTATCAAACGAATTTTGCGATGCCATCCATGGGGTGGTTCTGGTTATGATCCTGTGCCATGACATTTTTTAACGAAATGAATTACTTCAATATACATACTCATCACAAATCTTCTGCACAAGAAAAAACTATCGTAAATAGTTATACAGAGGATTTTGTAGTTAGTGAGGGGAAATTCTATTCAGTAGGTATTCATCCTTGGAGAGCACATCTTGCATCGGAAGAAACCATGCAAATGCTCACTAAGTATGCTGCTCTTCCACAAGTACTAGCTATCGGTGAGGTTGGTATTGACAAACATTCGGAAGCATCTTTATCTATTCAGATAGAGCTATTTAAGAAGCAAGCAGATTTGGCTGAATCGGTGAAAAAGCCGCTTATAATTCATGCCGTAAAGGCTATGGATGAGTTGTTGGCTATGAAACGACAGATTAATCCAAAGCAACCATGGATTATACATGGTTTCCGAGGGAATGTAAACGTAGCTACTACTTATGTGAAGCATGGTTTTTATTTGTCTGTTGGGGAGAAGTTTCAGCCAGAAGCATTGCTTGCTATTCCAAGCAATCGTTTGTTGTTAGAAACTGACGAAAGTCAATGTTCTATCGAAGATATTTATAAGCAAGTGGCATACTATAAAAAAATGCCGATGGAGCAATTATTGCAAACCATCGGCACTAATATCAGTCAACTATTTCCTTCGCTTATTTGATATTGATAGTCAAAGACTTCAATGCTTTAAGGTCAGAAGTTCCACCATAAAGAATTTCATATTCGCCTTCGATAGGACGCATTGTGCTACTTACAGTATCAAACCATTCGAAATCGTCCTTAGTCAATTCAAAGCTTACTTCCTTAGTTTCGCCTTGTGCAATAGCTGTGCGCTTGAAAGCACGAAGTGCATGAGAAGGACCTTCTGTGTCACCAACACGACGCAAGTAAACTTGTACTACCTCTTGGCCATCCATCTTACCAGTGTTGCTTACAGGAATTGTAAGTGTTACCTTTTGGTCGTCACCCAATTCTGTGCTGCTCAATTGTGCATTGTCATAGTTGAAAGTAGTGTAACTCAAACCATGTCCAAATGGGAAGAGAGGAGCTTCTTGCATGTAACGATATGTACGATTCTTCATTGAGTAATCTTCAAAGTCAGGAAGTTGTGCAGTGCTCTTATAGAATGTGATAGGCAAGCGACCAGCAGGGTTGTAATTACCCAACAAGATGTCGGCAACTGCAGTACCACCTGCTTGTCCAGGATACCATGCTTGTAGAATTGCATCGCACAATTCAGCTTCGCGAGCCAAGGCTAAAGCAGAACCTGAATAGTTTACGAATACCACACGCTTACCCGCTTTCTTCAATTCGCGGAG
>JAFYML010000209.1 GCA_017556595.1 Bacteroides sp. | reverse complement strand
GCAAAGATGGTGGGGAACATGATACTCTCGAACAAATAGCAGCAGAAAAGAGCGACAACAGCTGTCCAACCGCTAGCAAAGACTACCATAGCCATGCAAAGCGTTGCACCGATGGCAAAGTAGAACAACATGCGTTCGGCAGCCATCTTATCCATAAACCAACTACCTACAAAGCGGCCAAACATAAACAAGCCCATACCGCCAAACGAGAGAATCAAAGCTGCTTGTTGGTCGGTTACTTGAACAGACGACTCGGTGACGTAGTTGATGAAGAAGCTATTGATGCCCGTTTGTGCAGCTACATAGCAGAACAACGCAATGACGCCAAACGTGAAGTGACGATAGCTCCAAAGGCCGCGCTTAGGGTCGCTAGCTTCGACAATGGTCTCTTCCTTAATCTCGGGAAGCTTGACACGCATAAAGAGGATAGCTACCAACGTAACGGCTATACCAATGCCTACATACGGAATAGCAATGTTTCCACCGCCATCGCCATCGAACAGAATCAAACCGCCTACAAGGGGGCCGACAATCCATCCAAGACCGTTGAACGACTGAGCAAAGTTCAAACGACGAGCGCTACTCTCGGGCTCGCCAAGCACTGTGATATAGGGATTGGCAGCAGTTTCCAAGCAGGTCAAACCGCAACCGATGATGAACAACGAGAGCAAGAAGAACTCGAACGACATCAGCTTGCTACCCGGCACAAACATATAAGCACCAAAGGCATAGAGCAACAAGCCTAGCACAACGCCAATGCGATAGCCCCAACGACGAATAATTAAACCAGCGGGGATAGCCATCAAGAAGTAGCCGCTATAGACTACAGCTTGTACCATGGCCGATTTGGCTTTCGAGATTACCAATACTTCTTGGAAGTGCTTGTTCAGCACATCGAGGATACTATGGGCAAAACCCCACAAAAAGAAAAGGGATGTTACTAAAATAAATGGC
Source organism: Bacteroides sp. (assembly GCA_017556595.1). GTDB lineage: Bacteria > Bacteroidota > Bacteroidia > Bacteroidales > Bacteroidaceae > Bacteroides. Next base: position 9,895 of record JAFYML010000209.1, on the reverse strand, counting down.
AACAAATAGGATACGCCATCTTTGGTTTGTACAAGTTTCATACGATATTATTTTTAGGTTTTACATTTCTAACTTCGGGATAGCTGGAAGCCATATTCCGACAACGACATCTCTACAAAGCGAGCGCGATTGTTGGGAGGATTCTTCGTAAGTATTTCGCGAATACAAGCGGCTGCTTGAGGGTCTTTGGCTACCATGTAAAGGAAACCGCCACCGCCAGCACCTGGGAGCTTGTAGCCTAGGCAATAGTCGCTTATTTGGCGAATAATAGCCTCTACCTCGGGCGGATTGGTACCGCTATCCAATTGCTTGTTTTGACGCCAATTCTTGGCCAATGCATGGCCGTAGGCGGTGAAATCGTTGCGCTGAATAGCATCGGCCATATCCAAGGCGTGTTGCTTCATCTCGTCGAGCAACGATAAGTGTGACAACGAGTTGAGGAACATGCCGCGCACTATCTCGACAAGTATCTCTTTTGCCGTGCGAGTGATGCCGGTGTAGTAGAGCAAATGACAAGCGCGATACTCGGGTAGCGTAAAGAGTTGCTCGGGTAGCCAATGTACGCTAGCCGATTGGTCGAAGCCGGCTTGTGTACGCAATAGCTTTACACCATGAAGCACACCGCCATATTGGTCTTGCCAGCCGCCACCGGTAGTGAGCAATTGCTCTAACGCTAGTGTGCGGTTGCATATCTCGTTCTTATCCCACGCCAAGCCGCAGAAATCGCTCAACGAACCAAGCACAGTAGCGGCAAGGATAGAGCTTGTTCCTAGCCCTGAACCTGCAGGAATAGCCGATAGCAAGGTAATCTCCATACCCATGCCAAAAACCTCTAATTGTTGACGCAACGAGGCGTAGGATACTTCGCTAAACGCTGGTAAGAATCCGGCTAAAGCAAGCGCTGCTTTGGGGATGGAGAAGGGAGAACCTATCTTGCAATAATCGGCCAATTGCTCGTAGGTATTTACCACTTCGATGGCACCCATATCTATCGAACGAAGCACAATGTGCGGTTGATTGGAGGGTTTGATATAGACTTGCAACGGCGGTTGTCCATTCAATTCGATGGCAAGGTTTACTACGTTTCCTCCCTTCAGCAACGAGAAGGGCGGCGTATCGGTCCATCCTCCGGAGATGTCGATGCGAACAGGACTTCTACCCCACACTATCTGGTCGCTATATACATTCAGCTTGGGACGGCTCTTGCGTTGGTAGATAGGCGCAAGCACAGTATCGCGCAATAGGCCGAAGGCTACTTGCTCGTCGGCTTCGCTCGATTGTCCGTTCAGCACATCGATGCGCGCACGCAACATACTATTGTGTATGCGTTGCATGGTGGGAGCATCGCTAGGTAATGCTGCTGGCTTGGGTAGGCCGAAGTGTGTATATTGTTGCGCTACGTCTTCCAAATCGAGTTGGTAGAATACGCTACGCTCGTAGTTGGAGGCAAGGGTAGTTAGATTTTCCTTACTGTAAAGTTTTCGTTGCGCGTAAAGCGCTTTCAAATCGGCATTGGCCGAAATTTCATCGGCCGACAAGCGTTCGGCATTCATCCAAAGCGTTTCTCCTTGGGATAGCGTAGGTTCGTTTATCATCCAACGAACAACTGCCTCCATATCTTGGAGCGTATATATTATAGGAAAGAGCGATGCTGCTTGCAAGTCGTTTATCTTTGCGCCAAATGCTTGTAGCGATATGCCTCGCTCTGCCATCCAATGTACAAAGGGCTTACCCAAGTAAAGGGTTTCTTGGTTCGCTAAATGACCTTTGAAAGCATCGTCGAAGCCGTATGGACGAATAGCCCATCCGCCTTGCTTCAACGGCACTATATCCAAGCAAACGCCGTCGGGTAAAGTGATGCGCCAATCGTTGTGCGGCACACCAGTAATGATGTGTCCGGCGCCCAACTTCCACGCTTTGTGTACATGGCTATTCTCTATCCAAATGTTGTAGTTGGCGCTGGTAAAGCTATAATCTATCGCCGAATTTTGCACGAAGATAGCTGGATTGGGCTTCATCTTGCGATGCATAATTTGGCGTTGGTCGTACACTCGATTTTGTATAGCCAACGTAGAAGATATCAGCTCGCGGCTTGTACCAAAGTGATAGAATTCGCCACCAGGCAACGGAAGAATAGCTACAGAGAGCTCGTTCAACTCGGCATCGTTCAACGCAGGATGTGCTCCCAACGAACGACCGAAATCGCTATACAAGTCGTAATAGCGCAAACCATTCGCACCATCGCCTTGCGAGCGTTTCATCAGCAACTTCAAAGCACGCTCGCTAAGCAGCCAAATGCCGATATCCATCAAGAAAAGGTGTGTTTTGCTTAACGACTCGAGCTCGTTCAACGATGGCTTTTGTAGCATGAAATCGAGCACTTCGGGCGCTCGCCTATCCGATACAAACACGCCGTGACGCGTAGCTAACTCGGGATTCACCCACAAGCCGTAGCACACAACATCGGCTTCGGGAATCGCTTGCAGCGGTTGCTCGGCACGGATATAAACATCGCCGCTAGCTATCAGCGTGTTCAATCCTTCGGGAGCTTGTTGCAATATCTTTTCGTACAACGGCATTTGAAGCGACAATAAGTGCTGATTCAAGCGTTGTCCGCGCGCCCAACGAAATACAGGTATCGGTGTTAATACTTTTCCAGAGGGAGCATAAGCCGGTAATCGACGACTTTGTCCACCGGCATGCATGATAATTTTCTTTGCTCCGAGCACCTCGTCTGGCTTGTTGTGCATCCATTGTTGCAACAACCATGTTGTTCCCCCACCCGAACCCAATTTCTGTTCAATAGGATCGGACGAGCAAAACCATTCCTGGACGTTGGCTGTTTCTATTTTATCAAAATCGGCAACCAAATTAGGCGGCAACGAAAGCAGTTTATACATGTTGATTTTTTCGTAATTATGCATTTGGGTTACAAATTAAAGAAAAATTATGCGATTAAAATAAAAAAAATGCTATTTTTGCACCAATTATACACTAATAATCTAATAAATTATGAATTTAAGACCTTTACTATTATTCCTTTGTGCCTTGTTGCCTTCATGGTTATTGGCAGACAATATCCCTGTCGGTCAAGCACAAGAATTAGCAGCAGACTTCTTTAAAGTCAATGCGCAAACAAGAAACGCTTCCCCACAATTGCAATTGGTGTGGGACGGAGAAGATGCCACTACACGAAGCAACGAAGAACCTGCATTCTATGTATTCAATCGCACAGATGCTCCTGGTTTTGTTATCGTAGCCGGTGACGATGTAGCGATGCCTATCATTGGTTATTCACATACCAACACCTTCGAGACCGAAAATATGGTGCCAAACTTGAAGAAATGGATGCAGACATATCGCAATGATATTTTAAAAGCACGCAAAGCAGGAATAAAAGCTACCGCCGCTACACGTTCGGCTTGGGAAACACGCGCCGAGGTAGGTAACGTAGTGAAGCAACTAACTACCGCTAAGTGGGACCAAGACACTCCATACAATAAACTAACTCCCGAAGTGGAAGGCGTAAAAGCAGCTGTTGGATGTGCTGCTACAGCTACAGCTATCGTAATGAAATATCACGAATGGCCTCCAAAGGGTATTGGTACATTGCCTGATTATTCTTATAAAACCGCATCAAACAACACATTCTCCGTTCCTGGACACCAACTTGGTCATGAATATTTGTGGGACAAGATGTTGATGGAGTATACAAATGGTAAATATACCGACGAAGAAGGCGACGCCGTAGCGCAATTGATGTACGATTGCGGCATCATGATAGAGATGCAGTACAACGTGGATGGTCACGGAAGCTCGGGTGCATTTGCACAAGACATTATTCCTGCGGCAGCTACCTATATGCAATACGATCCAAACGCTGCATACATTCAAAGCGATTGGATCAAAGCCGAACAATGGATTAGAATGTTGCAAGCCGAAATCGATGCTAATCGTCCTATTTTATATGGTGGACAAAGCAATTCCGGCGGTCACGAATTTGTTTTCGATGGTTATACTGATGACAACTACTTCAGTGTAAACTGGGGATGGAGCGGAAGAAGCAATGGATACTTCTTGATTTCATCACTCGACCCACAAACTCAAGGCTCTGGTGGTAGCACCGGTGGTGGATTTGTTAAGTATCAAGATGCTATCTTCGGTTTCCAACCCTATACAGAAAATAGCGAGCCCTACGAATTGCTTACATTGCTAGCTGGTAATAGCACCGATGGCGATAGATTCTATGGCTTGAAAGCTGATACCAAAGAGTTTAAGGAGAACACTCCATTCAACATTCAATTCGGTTTTGTTTATAATGTAGGTAGTAGTACATTTAATGGTGTAGCCATTCTTTCACTCTTCGACAAAGATGGTAATTTGAAAGAACACATCTCACCAGAAATGGAAATCGAAAACTTGGAAGTTCTCTATGGTAGAGGTATTTCTGCCGTACCTTGCGAAATCACTACTAAGATTCAACCGCTCGACTACATTGCAGCAAGCTATCACAATAATAATACTACCGAGTGGAAACGTATGTATGGAGATAGAAACAAGCAAACCATCGACATGATTGTAGTGAAAGAGCTAGATACAAGCTTGGAAAACAACTCTAAGTTTACTTATAGCAAAGCAGATAAGGTAATCACCATCACTACCCTTCCCGACATCAACTATTCGCTAAAAACAGCCGATGGCGTAGAAGCGACACAAGGTGTAACCGACGAAACAGGTATCATCAGCATTGATACAAAAGCACTTGCTGCCGGTACCTACCAATTGCAAATTGTGAAAGACGAATACACTTCGATGAGCGTATCGCTTATTATCGGAGAGAATGAATAACCCTTAACACAAGAAACATCATGAAAAGATTTATATACTACTTATTCCCCTTGTTGGCGTTGACATTTACAGCTTGTGGTGGTAGCGAAAACGATGATTTGGACGATCCATCACAACCATCAGAACCTGCAAAGCCAAAGATTACCGAGTTGTCGTTTACTACAACTGTACAAACACGCGCTTTACCTGAAGTGCTTACCGAGTTGAAGAATGGTTCGCAAATGAGCATCTTCGTAACCTTCTCAAACAATAGCACTAATACAATCATGTCGAAAGCTATTTGTAGCAATGATTTGTGGACAGCAAGTCCATCTATCGAACTTACCGCTGGTGTAAATGCATCGTTCCAAGCTGTATATCCTTATAGCAGCAGCAACACAAGTGCATCGGCTATTCCTGTAAGCGTAGCCAATCAAATCGACTACCTATACTCGAACGGAACAGCAACTGTTAGCAAAGCATTTCCTACAGCAAGTGTTACCATGCACCATGCAATGAGTGTATTTGCATTCAATATCGACAAGAAAGGTTATACAGGAAATGGTAAGTTGCAAGAAGTAAAACTTTCGGGCGATGGATTCTTTACCGAAGGAAACTTGAATGTAGGTACCGGTACTATCTCGGGTACAGCAAAGGGCGAATATGCTAAGAGCTTCAACGAAACATTGCAAGCTGGCGGTTTTACAAGCAATATCCCAGCGATGTTCGTCATCCCTAGCAACTCTAACGGTAGTAACTATCAAATCACTATCAAGGTGGATGGAAAAGAATATACTGCTACCTTGCCTAAGCAATCGGTATCGGGCGGTACTAAATACCTCTTCCGCATGGCACTTACCGAACGCGATTTGATTGTATTCCCCGAATTGACAGACGTTGTATCGCTCAATGCTGATAGCGACGATATGCCTGAGCGCGAGCTTAGTGCATTGCAAGTGACACACACTAACAAAAAGATGAATGTTCCTGTTGTGGGTGGATCAGACGGCATGTTTGGTAAAATCTATTGGGGCGACGGTCAAAGCGAAGACTACAAGAGCAAAGCATCGCACACCTACGCAGAAGAAGGCACACACACCATTGCTATTGAAAGCTGGGGTGCACAAGAGGTAACGATGGAAAGTCTCTCTGGTGTTACAGAAATTGACTTATCTAAGTTCTAAGAACTTTACCTATATAATATAAAAAGGTGCGTCAATATTGGCGCACCTTTTTTATTTGGTTTATTAGAAGATAGAAAATGCAAGGCGTTAATACGTTTCGTGCGACATCTGCTTATACTCTTCGAACAGCGCTAAGCACGCCTCTCTATCTATTTCGCTCATGTATTCGGTAAGTTTATCACGTCCACCAAACAAATCATCAAATTTATCATCGCGGAAACCAATCTCACCATTATCGTCGATGGTACAACCATAATAAATCTTCGAAATATTTGCCCACATACACGCACATAAACACATATGACATGGTTCGCCTGTGGTATAAATTTCGCATCCACTCAAATCAAAACTACCGATGTTGGTACATGCATCGCGGATAGCAGCTACCTCGCCGTGACACGTAGGATCATTATTCTTCAGCACACAATTATGTCCTTTACCAATCACCTTGCCATCTTTTACCACTACTGAACCAAAAGGTCCACCATGTTGTTGCTCAATACCCTTGCGCGCTTCATCGATGGCGAGTTGCATAAATTTGTTTGTTGCTTCCATGTTCGTTGGGAATTAAGATTATACCGCAAAGATAAAAACAAAATCCAAAAACAATAACCAATATCGTACGAATTTTGTTTAACGCTTTTCTTGTTTACCATCCCCAAGAAGCGAGCGAAGCGGCATCGTACCACTCAGTAGAGGCATAAGCGGCATTCAACGATTGATTGCCGGTAGGTAGATAATGTGACAAACCGCAAGTACCTCCCATTGAGAACATGCCTGAATAGATTGAGAAGTTTAATGGAGTGGTTTGATAATATACCATAACGTCTCTAAAAGCCATTTCCCAATTTTCAAATTCATCGGGAGTACAAATCGCTTGCATCATTTGCTTCATATCGTAATAGCCTATTCGGCTACTTGATGATTTAGAGCGTTGGTCGTAATCGAATATAGTGCTTTTGATAGCAGATAGGTTTATATTATTTGCTTTACTCAACGCACGACTAGTAATGGTAGCAAACGTTTTAAGAGCAGCCGTTTGCAATACGCCAATGGATACTCCTGCCGTCCAATGACTATCGCTATTTCCTTTGCCATCGTCGTATATGGCATTATAGGCGTTGTAGTAAGTTTTAGCTATTGCAATAGAGGGTATCTCTTCGTTGAACATAGCGGGTACAATAACATCGTAAGGCGCTCCGGGACCAGGAATTTCGGTGGGAGAAGCAACGATGTAATCTACTTCATTACGAAGTTCATAAGCAACTTCGATGGACATCATGAGACAAGCATCGAAAAGAAGAAAGTCGAGGTGAGGTACCGATGCAAGCACACTCTTTAATTCGTCGATGTTAGTATAGTCGGTAGATTCCCCACCCTTGTCTTGTCCTATCCAACGAGTGGTAGGCAACGGCATAGGTTTCCATCCTTCTCCATGCGACCAATAGATAAGACCATAGCTTTTAGCGGGATAGTCGGTAAAGACTTTTGTGCATACCTCGCTCATTACTTGAGGCAAAGTGGATACTTGCTCTTCGTATTCGCGAATTATCTCTTTGGTGGCGTTGCCTTTCTTATCCTTAGTGATGCTATAAAGCACAGGAGTTGAGTTTCCATCAACATAGACAAGAAGGTTGTTTACTTCGGTATCGACGCTCTTTATACCTTCGAGCATTTCGTTGATATCGCTATCCGAGAAAGAATTCAACGAGTTGTCCGACACAATGTAGGCAAGCACCGTGCGCTGAGGTTGCTTCTTTGCAGGCGGTGTAGGTTCGTCTTCGCCACCACATGCAATGCACAAAAACGACAAGCTAAAGAATAGCGTTTTTAGTAACTTCTTCATTGCCTACAACTGTTTAGTGTTGGAGTTATTCTTGCGGCTTCTTAAACTTGAAGTCGGCAGTTGGAATAAGGTGCAAAGAGAATATAGTGTCTTTTTGATACTTTTTTAACGTTTTATCGAAACGCTTTTGCAACTTCTCTTTCTTGTCCGAGAAGTAAATCATAGTGGTGTAGTTATCGTGCACCAATTGATATTGCACATACTCCTTCAATTGACGGCTATACTCTTGACGTTTAGGCAAGAATTTGTTTTTATCCAATTGCACGCTATCCAAGAGTTGGATATCGGTATAATAAACCAATGTGTCGCTGAACGATGCAGCTACGCCAAAGGCATAAACAGCCTTCTCTTTATCGTTTTTCTTGCCTATGAAGCCTGTGCAGAGTATAAACATCAACATCAAGACTAATAGTGAACGCAATTGTTTCATAGTGAATGTGTTTTCTGCGTTTATCCTAAATATGATTTGAGCAACTTGCTACGATTGCTTTGACGCAAGCGGCGAATAGCCTTTTCCTTGATTTGGCGTACACGTTCGCGTGTTAAACCAAACTTATCGCCAATCTCTTCGAGTGTCATTTCTTGTTGGCCGATACCGAAGAACATTTGGATGATTTCTTTTTCGCGTTCGGTCAATGTAGAGAGTGCACGATCAATTTCGCGCGCAAGCGATTCGTTTACCAATGTACGGTCGGCCATTGGAGAATCGTCGTTAATCAATACATCCAACAAGCTATTATCTTCGCCTTCCACAAAAGGAGCATCTACCGAGATGTGACGACCCGATACTTTCAACGTATCCGAAATCTTATCTACTGGAATATCCAACTCATCGGCCAATTCTTCTGGAGATGGACGGCGTTCATTTTCTTGTTCAAATTTTGAAAATGCTTTACTGATTTTATTCAATGAGCCAACTTGATTCAAAGGCAAACGCACAATACGCGATTGCTCAGCCAAAGCTTGAAGAATAGATTGGCGAATCCACCATACGGCATAACTAATAAACTTAAAACCGCGTGTTTCATCAAATTTTTCAGCTGCTTTAATCAAGCCTAAGTTACCTTCGTTAATCAAGTCAGGCAAACTTAACCCTTGATTTTGATATTGTTTGGCCACAGATACTACGAAACGAAGATTGGCACGTGTCAACTTTTCCAACGCTATTCTATCACCCTTGCGGATACGTTGCGCCAACTCTACCTCTTCCTCTACCGTAATCAAATCTTCACGACCAATTTCTTGCAAGTACTTATCAAGCGAAGCACTTTCTCTATTGGTAATACTTTTTGTAATTTTTAGCTGTCTCATTCCTATTTATACAGATTAGGTTGCAAAGATACAACAATTTATCGAGATATTCGATAGGATTTTTCTACTTTTTAATATTAATTGATTGAAAATGCCTCACATAAGGCATAAAAAAAGCGGCTACCGAAGTAACCGCTCAGTGATTCCGTTGCGATTCGAACGCAAGACCCACGCCTTAGAAGGGCGTTGCTCTATCCAGCTGAGCTACGGAACCATCCTTAAAAATCGCTGCAAAGGTAGGCATTTTTATGAAATCTGCAAGCAATCTTTATGAAAAAGTTTTCTTAATTGCGAATCACTTGTGTAAATTCGGGTTTCTGACCATCTTGTACCGTCACTAATATAACACTTTCCGAAGTAGTACCATCAGGAGTTGACGAGGTAGCAACGAAACGATAATCCATTCCTTTCGATGTTTGGCGAGCACCTACAGTTGTAGGTGTACCTAATGGGAATTGATAGCTTGAGCAAGCTTCGTTAAAGATAGCAGCTGTTTCCTCTGTTACAAGCACTTGTTCTGAATAGTCGGCATAAGTTTCTACTTCGCCATCAATATATCCGTTCAACACCAAGAAACGATTTACCTCTTCGGGAATAGCAGCTACACGAGCTGTACGCACACCATAACCTTCAGCAACATTAGCTTGCGGAAGAAGTTCACGAATATTTTTAGTACTCTCTACAAGGCCGCCGCTACCAAATGTACAGAAAGGAACAATTTTCTTTC
>JAFYML010000208.1 GCA_017556595.1 Bacteroides sp. | reverse complement strand
TAAACGTTTCTCGATAAATGGGCATGCCCTGCATCTTGGCAAATGGAAGCAACAAACCGGCAAAGAAGATAACCATCAAGCTCCATTTGCTTGCCCGATAAATATTATCGTATGCCGAATTGGTTTTGCAAAGAATCATCTCCTTTATAATACGTTGGCTAACCACTTCGTTTTGCGATAGGCGTTCGTTCAATACACCCCAACCTTTCTTAAGTTCGTCTAAATTCATACTATCAATGTGTTAATTGTTAGACATTTCTTTCAATTTCTCTTTCACACGGTTAAGTCGAGTGCCCACATTAGTGAGCGAAATACCTAAGATGTCTGAAATCTCTTGGTAAGAACGTTCATCAAGCCAAAGCAAAATCAGTGCGCGCTCCATCTTGCCCAGCTTGCTTATCATGCGGTAAAGTTCTTGCAAATAGTAACTTCCCTCCTTTTCATCCATCAACGTTGCCTCCAAATCAAATGATAACGGTACCGTTTGGGGGCGCGATGACGATTTTCGGAAATAAGAGATACAAGTATTCATCGCAATGCGGTAAATCCATGTGGATGCCTTGCTTTCCTCACGAAAATGAGCATATCCCTTCCAAAGATTAATAACCGATTCTTGATAGAGTTCATCGAGCGTATAATCATCAGTGGCATACATGTAGCACACCTTATATATAATCTGCTGATGCTCGGTTATCAATGCCTCGAATTGTTTTTCCAAATCTTTTGTGTTCATTTCAACTTAACTTTTACCCATTAGACGAATTCGAACGGGAAAACCTTACAAAAATAACGAAAAAAAGCATACCTTTACGGCAAAAATAGGAAACATGCATACAAGAAAAGAAAAAATGGAAGCCTTCGGACGCTTTCTCGACGTGCTTGACGAACTACGCGAAAAGTGCCCTTGGGACAAGAAACAAACCAACGAAAGTTTGCGCCCCAATACCATAGAAGAGACATACGAACTTTGTGACGCACTAATGCGCAACGATAAGAAAGAAATCTGCAAAGAGCTAGGCGATGTGCTACTACACATAGCTTTCTATGCAAAAATAGCTAGCGAAACGGGCGACTTCGACATGAAGGATGTGTGCGACCGCCTTTGCGACAAACTCATCTTCCGCCATCCACACGTATTTGGCGATGCAAAAGCCGAAACCGCTGGACAAGTATCCGAAAATTGGGAGCAATTAAAGCTAAAAGAGAAGGACGGCAATAAAACCGTATTGAGTGGCGTACCCGCTTCCCTACCCTCGCTCATCAAAGCTTATCGCATTCAAGACAAAGCTCGCAATGTAGGCTTCGATTGGGAAGAACGCTCGCAAGTATGGGAAAAGGTAAAAGAGGAGATTCAAGAGTTTCAAGTAGAGGTTGAACGCATGGACAAAGAGAAAGCCGAAGACGAATTTGGCGACATCATGTTCAGCCTCATCAATGCCGCACGCCTTTATAAAATAAACCCTGACAATGCTTTGGAAAGAACAAACCAAAAGTTTATCCGACGATTCGGATACGTGGAAGCACATAGCATCAAAGAGGGAAGGAATATGAAGGATTTGTCGCTCGAAGAGATGGACAATTTATGGAATGAAGCAAAACAATTAGAAAAAGGAAAGGGCCAATAAGCATCACGCTCATCGGCCCCTAATTTACTAACATTACATTAATACAAGACTCTCAAAATTGTCCAAATCCTCTTCTACGTCCACCGGGATTGTTGTTGTTTCGGTTTCCGAAGTTACCAAGATTCATCATCAAATCGCGGTGGAAATTTGTTTCTGCCATGAATATCTTACACAATTTCTCGGCAGAGATTATTTTTAAGAACTTCTCACAATACGATTGTTCCAACTTGTCAATACGAATGCGAGTGTCGTAAATAGTCTTCAACATCTCTGTGTATTGCTCTTCGGTTGTTTCACCTGGCTTAATGTTTTGGAAAACTTTCCAATAAGTATTGTTTATCTCCGTCTTCTTGTCTTGCAACTCGAAATAGATAGGAAAGAACTTTGCCGATTCATCTACCGTCAACCCAGCCTTTTCCATCAAATAGGATTGTTGTCTTGTCTTAAACTGCTCACGCGACAAGCGTTCTTGGGCCATACCATCAGCTGCCCAACAAAGTGTTACAACGAGTAAAGTTACTAATAAAAATACTTTCTTCATAGCCTTTAAAGCATTAATAATTTTCTTCATTCATATCCGATAGGAACATATACAAAGAGTAATCGTCCATCATTGCACCATCAATAATAGTGCTGATGTATTCCATCTCCAATTCATTGTCATCAAGTGCCAATTGATTGGTTATAGTAGGTTCGTTTGATGTAGAGCCAATGCGGATAAGCATTGCGGCACCAACAAACATAGCGGCCATATAAGCCCAAGGCTTCATTCTATCCCACAAAGTTGGCATCTTTACCACCTTTGTAGGCGTTTCATCTGGTATGAAAGCCATCACTTCTGAGGTTAGTCTCTCGAAATAGCCTTCGGGTACGGTAAAGGGATTTTGTGTACCCACCTTCTTTAATATATTTTCTTCTTCTCTCATAATTTCATTACTCTCTATTTATTAGACTAATAACATGTATAAAGGTTTAAGTATAACGCTCTAAAAAATTCTCAATTTTCTTCACGGCATGGTGATAGGATGCTTTCAATCCACCTACGGTAACTCCTAAGATGTCCGAAATTTCTTCAAATTTCATTTCTTGGAAGTATTTCATATTAAACACCAAGCGTTGTTTCTCGGGCAAGGTCATTAAAGCTTTTTGGAATATCACCTGCGTTTCATCGCCCGAGAAGTACTCATCACTTTCCAATTGATAAAGTTCGGCCGCTTCTGGTTCGTCTATTGAAACGGTAGTCAATATCTTTTGGCGATTCAAGAAAGTGATACACTCGTTCGAAGCAATACGATACAACCAAGTGGAAACTTTAGCTTCTGCTCGGAAGTTATCAAGATTTGACCATGCTTTAACGAATGTATTTTGCAACAAATCGTTTGCATCTTCATGCGAAAGTACCATACGGCGTATTTGCCAATATAGTTGCTCGCTATATTGAGCAACCATCATCTCGAACCCCTTTCGTTGTGTCTTGGGGTCACCGAGCAAGGCCAATATTTCACGTTCGCTATAAGATGTTTTCGCCATTGTTTTTATTACTTCTTTACCTGTTAGACTTAATAGTTCATAAAAGGTTTAATCGACTGAATAAATTTTAATTTCTTTAGCCAATTGTGTTTGTTCAAAAATGCTCTTAGCTTCGGCTAACAATACCTGTTCATCATCATATCTTGCCGAGAAATGTCCGATAAGCAATTGTTTCACGCCTGCATCTTTAGCCAACTTAGCGGCTTGTTTTGCCGTTGTGTGATAAGTTTCTTTTGCGCGTGCTTTTCCATCTTCGGCAAAGGTTGCTTCGTGAAAGAGAAGATTCACACCCATCACTTGTTCGGCAACAGATGCTAAAGGTAATGTATCCGAGCAATAAGCATAACGACGGATAGGCTCGGCAGGGATAGTCAATTGAGCATTAGGAATGAGTTCGCCTTCTGGTGTCAGATAATCTTCCCCATTCTTTATGCGGTTTATTTCGTACAAGGGGATATTATAGCGATCGATCATCTCGCGTATGATGTGATTAGGACGCTTCTTTTCAGCAAAAAGGAAGCCACACGAAGGCATGCGATGTTTTAACGGGATAGTCGTAACCGTCAACGAGCGATCTTCATAAATAAGTTGCGGATGGTTCGTTTCGAAAGGATGGAAGATAATCTCGAAAGTCATTTGATGACAGAAGAAATTCAACCAAGGAGTCAGCAACTTCTCCAATTCATGAGGAGCATGGATATGCAACTCGGCCGTACGTCCCAAAAGATTTAGAGAAGAGATTAGTCCTGGCAAACCAAAGCAATGGTCACCATGTAGATGAGAAATAAAGATGTGATTTAGTCGAGAGAACTTCAACTTACACTTCCTAAATTGCAATTGCGCACCTTCGCCACAATCTATCATAAAGAGTTTATCGCGAAAATTCACAATTTGAGAAGAAGGGAAGTGGCGCGTCGTTGGTAACGCCGAGCCACATCCCAATATATGTACATCAAATTTCTCCATCAATTTATAGTGCTAACTATTTCTTTTTTCTTTTGCCCAACAATGCACCACCAATCAACAACAGAAGCAAAACAATCACAATTATGGATGAATTGCTATCAGTATCGGTAACAAAAGTAAAGTCATAAAGCTCGCACAACGATTGAGTTGGTTCTTCGACAGAGAACAACAAATAGATGGCATGCTTACCTTTATATTCTGAAAGGTCACTAAGCGCAATTTGTACATTTTGTGCTTCTTGAGGCATATCCTTAGTTATGTTCAAAGAACCAATCTTCTTACCGCCCTTCGATTCCCAAGGCGATTCAATCATTACGTCGATTCTACCTTCAACACCCAATGGTTTCAAATTGATGTCAAGCGAAGTCTTTCCCTCTTTCAAGCCATCGAAGTTGAAATACTTGTAACCTACGATTGAACCATCTGTATTGTTTACCACCGGATTGCAATTTACATCCAATTGATAAGGATCATCATAAGTTTTACCATTGAGATAAGAAGGTTGCATATACGAACCTGAATGATAGAAGTTCGGATACTCTTGTACAATTGGAGTAGGTCCCATATAGAAACAAGCAATAGCCGCTGGATAGCGTTTGTAGAGGTTCAATCCATCAATTTCAAAACCTTCGGATGTATATTCCGCCTCGCTAATAATAACCTTACCGCCAGGACCTTCTTCTACCTCTACACGAATAGGCTCTACCATTGCTTGACGAGCATATTCATTCAATCCCGATTGACGATGATAGAATACATACCATTGATTATTTATTTCGGCAATACTACCATGAGTATTACCACCAATAGTAGCGGTTGCTACCACTTCGCCGCACTCGTTCTCGCCACGTCCACGTCCGTCGATAATTGTACCGCCATAAGTGAAAGGACCTAACGGATTGTCGCTATAAGCATAAGCCAATGTATAGTTTGTAGTGGGTAAGCCAAACTCACCATCTTCCGTAAAGCGACTATAGATAAACACATATTTATCTTTAATCTTACGCATTGATGATGCTTCGAAGAAGCGATACACGCCCTCTTGATATCGTCCACTTACCATATCCTCAACTATTTCGGTACCAGGTTTTACCGTAGCCATTGTAGTTGGATCAAGTTCAGCGGCATACGAGCGTTCAAATCCCCAATAACCATACACACGACCATCATCATCGACAAACACGGCTGGATCGAAACCAAACACACCATCGTTTGCTCTTGGATTAGTTTTACTCCAATTGATTACTTGAAAGGGACCATCTGGACGATCAGCTTTTGCCGCCATACCATTACGTCCACCATGTTGATTATTTGGGAAGAGGTAATATGTCTTCTTTCCATTGGCATCTACCGTCATGGTTACATCGGGTGCGAAAAGCACATCGCCTACACCACCTTCGTTCAACAATTCGCCATTGGCATCGGTTTTCGATTCAAAAATCACACCATCGTAACGCCAATTATTCAAATCATCGATAGAAGCCGACCACACCACAAGTTCAAGACCGCAATAGTCGGTTATTCTTGAGTCGTGCGAACCATATATATATACGCGATACTTACCCGGATTATCTGGATCTTCGAATACATAAGGTTCACCATCGGGAATATACTCCCACAAAGGTAAGAACGGATTTGCCGCTTTAAGAGCATTTATTGTCAATAACAAGAACGATACACACAAGATATATCGTAAAGAATTCATTATAGTTTTCATGAAATTAACTTAAAAATTAAAACGTACGTTCAATAGTCAACACACCGGCTGAGTATGGCTCAACCTCCAACGTCATACCATTATCAGCTGCTTCAACCGAACGATTCTTTAATGCAACAGCATCTTTTTTGTCCATGCTATTAGCAATCATCAAGTCGCCAGGTGCGTAGTATTTATATTCACCACCCGAGATACCCTTCCAATTACCTTGAATAGCCAATTGATAAGGTTTGTCGGTAGCATTTACCACCTTCACGATAACATGACGACCATCTTCTGAAAGCGTTGTTACTACGCTCAAATCCTTAGTATCGCCTTTGTAAGCCAAACGATACTTCGAGAAGTTATCATACCAAAGTTCGGTTACTTGATAGTTAGGTGCAACAAAGAGGTCTTTGTAATCGAAGTTTATGAAAGCATTGTTCCAATCGGGCGAATCTGTTCGACGGATAAAGAGCGCAGCTGCACCCATACCTACTACATCGCGTTGCTCGCATGTATTCAAGAATCCACCAGCAAAGAGGCCTGTACGCCAATCGATGCTATTCAAGTTCCATTCTGAAATATAGAGACGGATATGAGGATTTGGACAATTTGCAATCATCTCTGCATAGCGATCATATTGCTCGCCTAAGCGCTTAGGACCAGTCAAATAACCACCTTGTTGTTCATAGTGGTGCAAACTCAAGTAATCAAAGTAGTTACCCGAGCGCATCAACAAACCTTCGT
>JAFYML010000207.1 GCA_017556595.1 Bacteroides sp. | reverse complement strand
GCTGTTCGAGCGCTTCTTGAATCCCGACCGTATTTCATTGCCCGATATCGATGTGGATTTCGATGATGATGGCCGTGGCGAAGTGTTGCGTTGGGTAACCGAAAAGTATGGCCAAGAGAAGGTGGCACATATCATTACTTATGGTACCATGGCCACCAAGATGGCTATTAAGGATGTGGCGCGTGTGCAGAAGTTGCCATTGCCCGAATCCGACCGCTTGTGTAAGTTAGTGCCCGATAAATTGGCATCGGGAAAGAAATTGAATCTGCCTAATGCCATCGAAGAAGTTCCCGAATTACAACAAGCAGAAGCTTCGCCCGACCCGCTACTACACAATACGATGAAGTATGCCAAGATGTTGGAAGGCAACGTACGTGGAACAGGTGTGCATGCTTGCGGAACCATTATCTGCCGTGATGATATCACCGATTGGGTACCGGTGAGTACAGCCGATGACAAGGAAACGGGCGAGAAGATGCTCGTTACACAATACGAAGGTTCGGTAATCGAGGAAACCGGACTTATCAAGATGGACTTCTTGGGTCTGAAAACACTCTCTATCCTAAAGGAAGCCGTAGAGAATGTGCGACTTTCGCGAGGTATAGAGGTGGATATAGACAATGTACCCATTGACGACCCTGTAACTTATAAACTTTATTGCGATGGACGCACCATCGGAACATTCCAGTTCGAATCACCCGGTATGCAAAAATACCTTCGCGAGTTGCAACCCAGCACCTTCGAAGACCTCATTGCGATGAATGCCCTCTATCGTCCGGGGCCGATGGATTATATTCCCGACTTTATCGACCGTAAGCAAGGCCGCCAACCGATTGAGTATGACTTGCCGGTGATGGAGAAATACCTGAAAGATACGTATGGTATTACCGTCTATCAGGAGCAAGTGATGCTTTTGTCGCGCCTTTTGGCCGACTTTACCCGAGGCGAATCCGATGCTTTGCGTAAGGCGATGGGTAAGAAGTTGCGCGACAAACTGGATCAGATGAAGCCGAAGTTCATCAGTGGCGGTGAGAAGAATGGACACGACCCTAAGGTGCTTGAAAAGATTTGGGGCGATTGGGAAAAGTTTGCATCCTATGCCTTCAATAAGAGTCATGCTACTTGCTATTCGTGGGTGGCCTATCAAACAGCCTACATGAAGGCCAACTATCCGGCCGAATACATGGCAGCTGTGATGAGCCGAAGCAAGGATATTGCCGATGTTACCAAGTTGATGGACGAGTGTAAAGCAATGAACATTCGCGTATTAGGCCCCGATGTAAACGAAAGTAACCTGAAGTTTACCGTCAACAAAGATGGAGACATCCGCTTTGGTTTGGGCGCCGTGAAGGGAGTGGGCGAAACTGCCGTTCAAAGCATTATAGACGAGCGTCAAAAGAATGGCCCATACACCAATGTTTTCGATTTGGTGCAACGTGTCAACTTGAATGCTTGCAACCGTCGTGCCATGGAAAGCATGGCATTGGCCGGTGCACTCGATAGCTTTTCCGACCTGAAACGCGAACAATACTTTGCTATGACAAGCAAGAACGAACCTTTCTTGGATACCCTGTTGCGCTATGGCAACCGTTATCAAGCCGACCAAGCAGCTGCATTCAACTCTTTGTTTGGCGGAGAAAACATGGTGGAGATTGCTACTCCTGTCGTTCAGCAAGCCGAACCATGGAGCGATTTGGAACGTTTGAACAAAGAACGCGAATTGGTAGGCATCTATCTGTCTGCCCATCCATTGGACGATTTCCAAATCATCTTGGAGCAAGTGTGCAACACAACGATGGACGAACTGAAGAACCTCCCTTCGTTGGCTACACGCGAGATTACGATGGGCGGTATGGTAACAAATTTGCGTACCGGAAACTCTAAAAATGGCAATCCATTTGGTATTGTGAAGATAGAAGACTATTCGGGAACGGCCGAAATTCCCTTCTTTGGTCAAGATTGGGTGAACTATCAAGGCTATTTGGGCGAACGTACATTCTTATATATGAAGGCTCGTAGCCAACCCAGACGTTTCAAGCCCGAAGAATTTGAGTTGAAGATAACCTCTATCGAACTGTTGCCCGATGTGAAAGATCAATTGTTGGAGAAACTCACCATCACTATTCCGCTCGAAGCGTTGGAGAAGACAATGGTTATGGAGTTGAGCGAACTTACCCAGAAATCACCTGGAAAAACCGAACTCTACTTCAATATCGTGGATAATGGAACGAAACAAGCAATTGGATTGAAATCGACCAACACAAAAATATCGGTTACGCGCGAACTTATTTCGTTCATAAATCAGCACGAAGAACTTGAATTCCGAATAAATTAATTATCTTTGCCCCATAACTCATAATTCATAATTCAAAATTCATAATTAAAATAAAGATACTATGGCATTAGAAATTACAGACAGCAATTACAAGGAGATTCTTGCAGAAGGCAAGCCTGTAGTAATAGACTTTTGGGCACCTTGGTGTGGCCCTTGCAAAATGGTAGGTCCAATCATCGACGAATTGGCTACAGAGTACGAAGGAAAAGCCATCATTGGCAAGTGCGATGTGGACGATAACGACGATGTAGCTTCAGAATTTGGCATCCGCAACATCCCTACTGTACTCTTCTTTAAGGATGGTCAGTTGGTAGATAAGCAAGTAGGTTCAGCTCCTAAGGCTACCTATGCAGCTAAGATTGATGCATTGCTTTAATAATAGTCTTACCTCCAAATAATCGTAACTATGAGCGATGAATTTTTGAAAGACGATATCGATGATGAAAAGACCATCGAATTCATCAAGAACTATCTTCCACAAGATCTGAAAGAGAAATTCACTGACGATGAGTTCTACTACTTCCTCGATTTGATCGACGAATACTATGTAGAAAGCGGTATTCTCGATGCACAACCCGATGCCGATGGCTGTGTAGAAATCGATTTGGAAAAGATTGTAGATTACATCGTGAAGGAAGCTAAGAAAGACGAAATGGGCAACTACGATCCCGAAGAAATTCTTTTCGTTGTTCAAGGAGAAATGGAATATACCGAATCGTTGTTGGGCGAATAATGTTACCTTGTTAACGGGTAACAATCCGAAAATATAGCATGCGAATGTTAAGCGTTATCGTTTAACATT
>JAFYML010000206.1 GCA_017556595.1 Bacteroides sp. | reverse complement strand
GTGCGAGCGGTTCGATGAGATGTATCGCAGTCTGTACAAGTTCCTCTCGTCCCTGCACATCGGTCAATACTTCCAGGTATCGAAGCTGTGCCGGAACAACCCGGAGAATCACGACCTTGTAGTGCTGATGTGCGACATCTACCACAACATGGATTTCAACGTGAATCTCCAGTGGGACGAAGAACGCGACATCATCACCGTGCTACCCACACAGGACGGACGCACCCGCGGACCCTACTGTCCGCCGGACATCTACAGCAAGATTGTGGCAAGCCCGAAAGAGTGGGGAGTGGATGCCGATGACCTCTGAAAATGTTACGCTCGTGTAGGGTCAAGTGTAGACGAGCGCAAGGGTACCACCCTTGACGAGCGCAACGCTCAACCGTTGACGAGCGCAACACTTTACCCTATACGATAGCAACGGAAAAGTACATAGCACACGTACACTCAAGTACACAAAGGCTCTGTACTACCAGTAGACAAAGGCTCTGTACTCAAGTGTACGTGGGCGGTGTGATTTAAGGATAGAAACAACCATGGAGAAAGAGCAAAAGAAGAGAAAGAAAACATGTCCGCATTGCGGAAGAAACTTGTGGCTTCGCGACTTTTGGAAGTTGAAAAGCGGAGAGCGATACCGCCTTTGTATAGAGTGCGGACGCAAGGAAAAGAACGAAGCATACGCAAGAAACCGCAAGGTACCCGACGGTACATTCTACCACAAGTCATTTGGTAGGATAATGGAACACAATGGATGCTCCACGCGGATATTCTGGAACAAGGATATGCTCGACATCCTGAAGACGCACTATCCCAACACCAAGAACGAAGAGGTAGCCGAAATGTGTGGTGTAAGCCCACGGACAATGATACGCAAAGCGCGTGAACTTGGCTTGCAGAAAGACAAGGATTTCGTGCAAGGCGTATGGGAAGAGAATCGGAAGCTGATGCACCTCACAAATAAAGTAAGACGCAATAGCGGAATGATACAGAAAGGCCATGTGCCTTGGAATAAAGGACTGAAGATTAAGGAAACGATATGAACGAAGATTTTGTTTCATTCGAATTGGCAAAGAAACTCAAATCGAATGGCTTTACTATACCGACAGGCAGTATTATTGCTATGTATAACGAGATTGGAAAATTCCACTCGCTAACGACGTCAGCGGACTATTACACATTGGAAGACGGCCGCAAATATCGTGAGTTCTATAATTTTAATGACTTTGATGAACACGATTATATAGCTCCGACTTTGGCTCAGGTAATGAAGTGGCTGAGAAACGAGCATAAAATCACTATACAACCACAAGTAACTCGTGATAATACTTGGGATTGTCAAATAACTTATACCGATGAAAGCGATGAAATATTGGTTGAGATGTTCATGGGTAGTAGTTATTGGGAAAGAGACAAACCAACATACGAATCGGCGGCACTTGCCGGTATCGAGTTTACGATAAACCATATTATTTGATTCAACAAATGAAACTCCTTCTAAACCATATAGACCAAGCTCCCCTCGACGCCATCCTCACCTACTTCAAGGTGGTGCGTCGCGAAGAGCAACCCGAAGCGGACTGGACACTCTAC
>JAFYML010000205.1 GCA_017556595.1 Bacteroides sp. | reverse complement strand
GCGCTTCGCCTCGTCGGCCACAGCCAGCCTATGCACCACCACATACGGCTGCACGCTTAGCCATTCGCCCTCGATAACGTCGTATGCCGGTTCGCCATCGTATGCCACGGCACCATACGCCACCACCACATCCGCTTTGCACAACACGTGTGCATACCCTTTTGCTATGTCGGCCTCGATGTGTGTGGGCAGCGGGTACGACTCGTCCCACTGCTGCTTGCCCTCTCTGTACATTTGCGCTTTGGCTTGTAACATCAGTTGCCAAATGCGAGGAGCATCGTGCATCGTAGCTTTTCTAATTCTGAAATTGTTCATATCAGTGGCAAAATTAGCAATTATAAATTCATAATTCAAAATTCATAATTATAATTTTATTATATTTGCAAACTAAAACATAAATTTTATAAAACATCAGATACCATGAAATCAGACATCGAAATTGCTCGTAGCATCGAATTGAAGAAGATTAAAGTGATAGCCGATAGCATTGGCATTCCTCGCGAAGAGGTTGAGAACTATGGCCGCTACATCGCCAAGATTCCCGAATCGCTTATCGACGAAGAAAAGGTGAAACAAAGCAATCTAATATTGGTTACCGCCATTACAGCTACCAAGGCCGGTATTGGTAAAACCACCGTATCCATTGGTTTGGCATTGGGCTTAAACAAGATAGGCAAACGCGCCATTGTAGCCTTGCGCGAACCCTCGTTAGGCCCTTGCTTTGGTATGAAGGGTGGTGCAGCCGGTGGTGGATATGCTCAAGTGCTTCCGATGGAAAAAATCAACCTGCACTTCACGGGCGATTTCCATGCCATCACCTCGGCTCACAATATGATTTCTGCGTTGCTGGACAATTACATCTACCAGCATCAATCCGAAGGCTTTGCCTTGAAAGAGGTTGTGTGGAAGCGCGTTATCGATGTTAATGACCGCTCGCTTCGTAGCATTGTTACCGGCTTGGGCCCACGCACCAATGGCCTCACTCAAGAGTCGGGTTTCGACATTACCCCAGCTTCCGAAATCATGGCTATTCTATGCCTCTCGAAAGATATCGACGACCTTCGTCGCCGCATCGATAATATTATTTTGGGCTACCATTTCGATGGTACTCCGTTCACTGTGAAGGACTTAGGTGTATCGGGTGCTATCACCGTGTTGCTGAAAGATGCCATCCATCCCAACCTGGTACAAACCACCGAAGGGACTGCTGCTTTTGTTCATGGAGGCCCATTCGCAAACATCGCCCATGGCTGTAACTCTATCTTAGCCACCAAGTTAGCCATGACCTATGGCGACTATGTAGTGACCGAAGCAGGCTTTGGTGCCGACCTTGGAGCCGAAAAATTCTACAACATCAAGTGTCGCAAAAGCGGTTTGCAGCCCAAACTCACCATTATCGTAGCCACCACACAAGGCTTGAAGATGCATGGCGGTGTAAGCCTTGAAAACATTAAGGAACCCAACATGGAAGGCCTTAAAAAAGGCTTTGCCAACCTTGACAAGCACGTGTCCAATCTGCGTTCGTTTGGGCAAACCGTGGTCGTAGCCTTCAACCGCTTTGCTACCGATGTGGACGAAGAAGTAGAAGCATTGCGCTACCATTGCGAAAGCGAGCTTGGCGTGGGCTTTGCTGTGAACAACGCCTTTATGCAAGGAGGCGAGGGAGCTGTAGAGTTGGCACAATTGGTAGTCGATACCATTGAAAAACAACCCGCTGCACCGCTCAGCTTTACCTATGCCGACGAGCAAAGCATCGAGCAAAAAGTAGAACAAGTAGCCGGTCGCATCTATGGTGCATCCGAGGTAACCTATAGCACTGTGGCCCGTCAGAAGTTGAAACTCATCAAGTCGCTTGGCATCACCCATTACCCCATCTGTATAGCCAAGACACAATACTCGTTCACCGCCGATCAGAAGCTTTATGGTGTACACGAAAACTTCGAGTTCCACATTCGCGACTTTGTGATAAACAACGGTGCCGAAATGATAGTAGCCATTGCCGGCGAAATACTCCGCATGCCGGGCTTGCCCAAATCGCCTCAAGCCGAGCGCATCGACATTGTAGATGGCAACATCGAGGGGTTGAGTTAATTTGTAATTCCCCTTTAATAATATTCGCTACGCCCCAGCAACACTTGTTTGTTGCGGGGGCGTTTGTTTTTGCCCGCATCAAACAGCTTGTAACCTCAGGGCAAACGAGTTGTAAGCCCACAGCAAACCACCGCTAACCTGTGGGCTCGTGCCAATATGCTTCGCGCTCATTCCAAATGGCCTTGGGCGACGGACGCGGTGGAGCATCATCGGGTAGCGGACACCCCATATAGCACCGCCTGCCATCAATGCGCTGCTCGTAGCGATACGGATTCTCCGCAGCCTGCTGTCGTTCCCGTTCCAATGCTTGCAATTTGGCATATAGCTCCTTCGACGTGCGACTGCCCGACGCCACAAAGTTC
>JAFYML010000016.1 GCA_017556595.1 Bacteroides sp. | reverse complement strand
TCGGGCGGATTGGATTCTACCTTGGCTTTGCTAGTGTGCGTAAAGACATTCGACAAGCTAGGATGGGACAGAAAGAACATCCTAGGCATTACAATGCCTGGCTTTGGCACTACCGACCGCACCTATACCAACGCCTTGGCGCTGATGCAATCGCTAGGCATCACCCTACGCGAGATTAGCATAAAGAAAGCCTGCTTGCAACACTTCGAGGACATAGGTCACGATGCCGCCAACCACGACGTAGTGTACGAAAACTCGCAAGCACGCGAACGCACACAAATCCTTATGGATATCTCCAACCAAACATGGGGCATGGTAGTTGGTACGGGCGACTTGTCCGAACTTGCCTTGGGATGGGCAACCTACAACGGCGACCACATGTCCATGTATAGCGTAAATGGCGGTGTGCCGAAAACATTGGTAAAACACCTGGTGAAGTGGGTAGCCGAAAACGACGTAGATGGCGAAGCACAAGCTACCTTATTGGATATTGTAGATACCCCCATCAGCCCCGAATTGACACCCGCCGACGAGCAAGGAAACATCAAGCAAAAGACAGAAGACCTTGTAGGCCCCTACGAGCTACACGACTTCTTCCTATACCACTTTATGCACAACGCCTTCCGTCCGGCTAAGATATACTACTTGGCTTGTCGCACCTTCGAAGAAAAATACGACGAGGAAACCATCAAGAAATGGCTGAAGAACTTCTTCCGACGCTTCTTTAACCAACAATTCAAGCGCTCGTGCTTGCCCGATGGCCCCAAGGTAGGTAGCGTATCCATCAGCCCGCGTGGCGATTGGCGAATGCCGAGCGATGCATCCTCAACCATTTGGCAAGCCGAAGTAGAGAAGCTATAATAGAGGCCGATGGCTGCGTGCAAAATAACCATACTTGTAGATAACCAACCCTCGCCTTGCAATGCGCTCTTGAAGCACGAACACGGCTTGGCGATGCTTGTCGAGGTGGGCGAGTGGCGTGCATTGTACGACATGGGTGCATCCGATGCCTTTATCCATAATGCCGATGCATTGGCGTGCAACCTTCAACGGATAGATGCGGCTATCCTTTCGCATGGACATGCCGACCATACGGGTGGCCTACATCCTTTCTTGACGCACACTACAAGCACGCACGTTTGGCTATCTTCGCACATCGAGGGGTTGGCGTGCTACTCTAGCAGGCACGGCTCGCTGAACGATATATCGACGAATAACGCGCTTTTTAAGCACTATCCCGAACGCTTCCATTGGGTGGATGATAGCTGTTGGATAACACCCTCTGTAGCGCTAATTAAAGCCTCTACAACGGCCTATCCTTTGCCGCAAGGTAATCGCTTCCTAACGGCTACAAAAGCAGATAAGAGCGGCTATGACGACTTCAATCACGAACTATCATTGGCCATCACCACACCGCAAGGATTGGTGGTTATTGCCGCATGCTCGCACAAAGGTGCGCTGAACATTATTCAAGATTGCATCGCCTTCACGGGCGAACATCGCGTAAAGGCATTTGTTGGCGGTTTGCACCTCGTAGATATGCCCTCAGTAGAGGAAGAAACAAGGCAATTTTCTGCTTTTTTAACACGTTTTTATCCCCAAACTGCCCTATTTACGGGGCATTGTACGTGCGAAACGGCTAAAAAAATACTCTGCGAAACGCATTCGCAAGCCAAGATTTTTCATACAGGAATGGAGATTTTGTTATAGCAACGATTAGTACAAGCTGGCGTGGCGATATTTCTTGATAAGCTGCTTGTATTCATTCGTGTTTTTATAGGCGCGCAACCAATGGTTTAAGCTATCCAATAGGGCGGGCGATTGCTTGTTCACTCCCCACGAATAGAATTGGCTGAAGCTGATGGCTGTGTGAATGTCTATTTGCGGCAAGCTATCAATCATAGCACGCGCTACACTCTCGTCGCAAACGGCATAGTCGATATCGCCATGCGCCACCAACGAAAGCAATTGTTCGGGGCCATAATTTGCTACTTCCTTAATGTATATCGTGTCGGCAATCTCGTTCGAGAGGTTGTGTATACGCAAAATACTTGGCGACCCCTTCACTACGTGCAACGTCTTTCCGGCTAACTCTAAATGGCTTTTAATGTAGTTGCTATCGTTCAGAGAGGTAGGCTCGCGTTGCACCAACACTTGGCGATTGCGTAAGATAGGAGCGCTGAGCAATAGGGTATCTTTCAGCTCAATCGTGTTTTGAATGCCATGTGCTATTAGGTCAAATTCGCCTTTGCACAATCCTTGCATACGCTTGTCGAAACTCATCTCGGGCGTTAACTCCACTTGCAAGCCATGTGCTTTGGCAAAAGCTTGTAGCAACTCATAATGCAAACCGGATACCGTATCGCCATCTACGTAGTAACTGATGGCATTATACTCGGTCGTAGCACGCAATACACCCGATTGACGAATTGCTTCGTAATCGCGCGGAGTGATAGCTATTGAAGCTTCCTTCGTAGGCAATAAATAGGTGGCGATGAGTGTAGCTACGATACCTATTAAGAGGTATTTGATTAGTTTCCTGCTCATGATGCATTAATCGTAGAAGTTCCAAGATACGCCAATCTTCAACAAACGTGGATTAAGCGGATAGTGAGGAACAGTGAAGTAGTTGCGCTTACCCATACCGGCATTGACGTGATACATCATAACGAAGATGCGTGTGCGTTTCAAGTGCAAGTTACAATAAGCATTTACAACGGGATAACCACCAATCTCTACTTGCTTGTCGGCCGATTGCAGATGGAATTGTTGTAGTGCCGGTGTATAAGCAGGCGCAAGATACTTGGTGAAGTAGGTTGCTTCAGCGCCCAATTGCACGGTCAATACTTGCTTGGCAATCTTTGTCAAGAGGTATAGGTTGTGATAGGTAGATAATTCAGGCAATGGCAATACGTGATTATTGCTCGATTTTTGATACGTCACCTTATTATCCAAATGCAAGATACCCAACTTGAAGTTTTGGGTGAGTTGTGCCGTCATTACTTGCAGATTATCGCCATATTGCTGAGGCAAAGCTTGTTGGTTAAAATAGGTGTAGTTCTTAATATTCTCAACGCCCACCATTAAGTTCGTTCCCCAACGGTCGATATTCAATTCGCCTTCGATGCGTGTTTTGAACTCCTTGTCGAAGTTGTTATTATCCCAATAGAAATGGTTCGAGTGATAATGGCGCATATAGAATGACGGGCGCAAATTGCTAATGTTTGCTCGTGCATATAAGTTTACGATGTCCTTGCCTAAGCGGAAGTTTAAGTCGGCATCTCCATTCAAACGGAATTCGCCGATTGCTTCTGCGGCAATACCCACTTCGCCATTGATGTTGTAGTGTAGCAAGTCTCCTTGTCGCTTAGCCAATTCACCTCCTATAAATACTTCTTGCTCTTTATAGCGTGTTGGCTTATACTGATTTGTGCGATTTAGGGATAGCGAATCCATTAAATCGTAGTAGCTGTATTTGTGCGAAATATAAGCAGTTAAACCGGCTTTTGCGTAGCGGTTAAATCCTTCGAGCAAAGCAATAGCAAACGTATTCTTTATACTGAAGGCGGTTGTAGTGTCGCGCGTACCCGATTTGTCGAAATAGTAATGTTCGTAGAAGTTTCGGTCGTTGCTACTGAATTGTCTTCTTGTACGCTCCACCTTCATTGTGTGGATAAAGCTTGTTACAGGCACAAACTCGTACGTATGTGTAGTGTCGTTTCTAGTAGTATCAATCTTTTCGATAGTGCGGTCGAAACCTAATCGATAGCGATGTGTCAGATAAACGTAGAAGTCTTTATTGCGATTGCTCGACGATTCTAGGTTTACTGGGATATTGTTCGATTCATACTCCTTCTTGCCATCGGCCAACGTATCAGGGCGTGTGATATAGCCATCGTTCGTAATACCGCCATTTTCGTTCATCTTCATGAAGAAGTTGTTGTAAACGGCTTGCAACTGATAGCGTTCGCCTATATAGCTAGCAAACAAACCAGCATTGAAGTATGCGGTAGATTGATTGGAGTATAAACCGCGGCCATATAAGTAATCAAAGTTAAAACCAAAAGCAAGGCGCTTGTTTACATTGACCGAAAAGTATGATTTGAATCGCTCTTCGCCATTAATCTTATTACCTCCCTTGTAATAAGTTAGGTTGGTATATGGGATATTACTATTGGTAAAATTAACTTGGTCGGGCGTAAAGTAGAAACTCGATAGGGGTGCCATGAAGATAGTAGGCGCATCGTTATCTCTATCGAAGAAGATACGCGATAGGCGTGGAGAACCTAAATTTCCCAAGTAATTGTATTGGCCATACATACCTTCTACAAGGTTTGTATTTTGAAAATTCAAACTGATAGTATCGGCATCAATCATTCTTCGTTCGCCAAAACGCTCTTCTAAACGCCACATATACATTTGGGGTGGTAGGCTTTGTATATCTACCGAATCGTTTAGACTTTGAGCTTGGCGACTGGGATCCACTTGATTGCCAAATCGGTCACGACTGTTGAAACTTCCATCTTGTGAACGCATCGATTGAACTTGTGCGTTCAATGTTCCAAAGACCAATATAAATAGATATGTCAGTAAACTTCTTTTCATATTCGGCTGCGAAGATAGTGCAAACCGCTTGAATTGCAAAACGATTGGCGTTGTAATGTGTTAATCTGCTACATTGTTTGCGATAAAAAAAGAATCTTACTAAAATTCCAACCGAATTTTAGTAAGATTCCAACTGAATTTATGCCTAAATTATTTTTAATTTATTCGCAAAGCTTAATCAATTCCATACCACGCTTAATAGCCTCTTCGTTCATCGGAATTAAGTGATGATGGCGTTCGGGAAGTGTTTTCTTCAAACCTTTCACAACGCTTTCAAGGCTTACCATTGGCTTAAGCTTGAGCAATCCACCCAATACAATCATGTTGAATGCTTTTGCGTTCTTCATTTCGTTGGCAGCATCCATTGCATCAATGCGATAAACGTTGATGTCCTTGCGAGT
>JAFYML010000204.1 GCA_017556595.1 Bacteroides sp. | reverse complement strand
TTGGTTTGTCCTTTTTCCCTTTAAAGACAATACCACCCATGATAGCATCTTCTATACTCATCTTTTATTTTCTTTTTTATCGTTATTTTTCAGTGCAAAGGAACAAATTATTTTAGATTTATCCTATCCATTCGTCTGTTTTTAGTAAGTTTGCACACTGATTTAATTCAAAATTCAAAATTCAAAATTCATAATTAACAAATGTCCTTTCCTGCAACCAAACGAGAGTTAGGCGAACTCTATACATTCTTTCGCCTATTGGCCGACGGTAAAGTATCATTAGGTACCCCTTCGGCAGAGGCTTCCGAACAAACGTGGCCTGTGGCTATGATTCAACGCATAGAGCACGATGGTGCCCGTCGTTACTACATCGAACCATCGAATGTACGTATTGTATATGGCGATGTCGATAAGCATACAGCTGTTTTTACCAAGAAGGACGACAAGGAAGAGGTTACTTTTGCGCGTGAAGAGTTTGCCGATGCTGCCGCTTTTGTATGGACTTTGCTGAAGGAAGGTCGTACTGTGGAGGAAACAGGCGAGGTGGAAGTGCCCGATGAGTTGGAAACCTTCCTCGACGAAGTGCGCATCTACGATTTGGAAGCAAAGACAGAAGATAGAACCGACTTTTCGGTTGCTTTCTGGCATCCCGATACGCCACTGACGGGTTTCAATGTACGTTGCCGTATAGCTCCTATGAATCCCTTGCTCGATGGCGGACGAACAGCCAACTTAAAGTTCGAGCAAACAGGAGTTAAATTTGCTGTACCTACCGTAAATAAAGTAAATGCTTTGCCCGAATCGCCTACCGAAGTTACCGAACGCATGTTGCTGATAGAGCGCTTGGGCGGTGTGTTGAAGTATGCCGATGTAGCCGACAAGGTTTTCCGTAGCAACCTGCTGATGATAGACCTGCACTTCCCCCGTATGCTGGCCGAGATGGTACGTGCCCTGCACCTCGAAGGCATCAGCCGAGTCAGCGAACTGACCGAATACATCAAGCAACTCAATCCGTTGAAGATAAAAGACGAGCTCATTCAGAAGCATCACTACTACGAACACAAGATGAAGCAATTCCTTGTGGCGTTGGCTTTGGGCATGCGTCCGGCCAAAATCTACAATGGTACCGATTCGGCTGTCGAAGGCATCCTCTTTGTCGATAATAAAGGTAATGTGCTTTGCTATCATAAAAACGAGCGCCAAGTATTGGCCGACTTCCTCTATCAAACCACCCGTTTCGAGAAAGGCAATGTAGATAAAGATAAGTATGGCTTCCTCGAACGCGAAAATGGTGTTTATTACTTCAAACTAAATGTCAAAATAGGATTGACGAAACGATAAAAAATAAGCGTTAAGTACTTAACGCTTATTTTTTTGTTACTACGTTATTCAAACACTCCGTAGCGTGTAGGCAATAGGTTGCGGTCGCCAAGGGTGTTGTCCACGCGGGCAACGTTTATCCAGAACTTATTCTCACGAACGGCTTCGGTGGGGTAGGCTGCCTTTTCGCAGCTGTATGGATGTGCCCATTCGTTGGCCACTATTTCATATTCAGGGTGGGGCGCATTCTTCAGCACATTGTTTTGTGCATCGGCTTCGCCACGTTTCACTTCTTGAATCTCTTCCCAAATGGTGAGCATGACGTGGATGAAGTTGTCCAGCTCGGCAAGGCTTTCGCTTTCGGTTGGCTCTATCATCAGTGTGCCGTGGACAGGGAAGGAGAGGGTAGGCGCATGGTAGCCGTAATCCATCAGTCGCTTGGCAATGTCGCCCTCGTCGATGCCGGTCTCTTCGTGCAGCTTGCGACATTCTAGAATCATTTCGTGTCCCACATAGCCATTAGCTCCCTTGTAAACAATGCCGTATGTGCTTGCTAAGCATGCAGCAAGGTAGTTGGCGCTGAGAATTGCAATCTTGGTGGCACGGGTCAATCCTTCGGTACCCATCATGCGGATGTAACCATAAGTGATGGGGAGGATACCTGCACTACCATAAGGAGCCGATGCTACTTCGTTGGTATCGTTGCCAAATAGCGCGTGTCCGGATAGGAATGGCACTAAGTGCTCGGCCACACAGATAGGACCTACACCGGGGCCACCACCGCCATGAGGCGAAGCAAAGGTCTTGTGTAGGTTGAGGTGGCACACAT
>JAFYML010000203.1 GCA_017556595.1 Bacteroides sp. | reverse complement strand
TACTTCGCTCATCTATCATATCTTCAAAAGTGCAGGATTAAATGTTGGATTGGCAGGTAACATAGGAAAGAGTCTTGCCCTACAAGTGGCTACCGAGAAACATGACTACTATATCATCGAGCTCAGTTCATTCCAATTGGACAACATGTACGACTTCCGTGCAAATATCGCAGTTTTGATGAATATTACTCCCGACCATTTGGATCGTTATGACCACCAAATGCAAAACTATGTGGATGCTAAATTCCGCATTGTACAAAACCAAACGGAAGAGGATGCCTTTATTTTCTGGAACGATGACCCTATCATTCGTCGAGAATTAGAGCGTTATGGCCTAAAAGCACAACTTTATCCATTTGCTGAAATAAAAGGACAAGGAGCTATTGCCTATGTAGAAGATGGCGAGATTGAGATTGAACGACCGATTGCTTTCAACATGGAGCAAGAAGCATTAGCATTGCATGGCACACACAATCTCTACAACTCATTAGCCGCTGGTATTTCCGCCAACGTTGCAGGTATTGAGAAAGAAGATATACGCAAAGCTTTGAGCAATTTCAAAGGAGTAGAACACCGATTAGAAAAAGTTTGCGATGTGCGTGGCATTCATTTTATTAACGACTCTAAAGCAACCAATGTTAACTCGTGTTGGTATGCATTGCAAAGCATGACCACCAAAACCGTACTTATTTTAGGCGGTAAGGACAAAGGCAATGACTATAACGAAATTGCCGACTTAGTGAAAGAGAAATGTTCGGCATTGGTTTATCTAGGATTGCACAATGAAAAATTGCACGACTTCTTCGATGGATTCGGACTACCTATAGCAGACATTCAAACTGGCATGAAAGATGCCGTTGAAGCTGCTTATAGATTGGCAAAGAAGGGTGAAACTGTATTGTTAAGTCCTTGTTGCGCTTCGTTCGATTTGTTCAAGAGTTACGAAGATAGAGGCGAACAATTTAAGAAATATGTTAGAGAGCTGTAAAATCACAGCATCATGATTCAAAAATTATAATTCATCATTTTAAACGTGGATTTATTCAAGAACATATTCAAAGGAGACAAGGTAATTTGGATTATCTTCCTTATGCTATGTCTAATCTCGATTGTCGAAGTATTCAGTGCATCGAGTACGTTGGTATATAGCAGCGGTGACCATTGGGGACCTATCAGTCGCCACCTAATGTTCCTTGGCATAGGCACTTTGTGCGTATGTTTGATACATAATCTTCCATACCAGTGGTTCTCTTTAATAGGTATGATATTACTACCTATCTCTGTAATATTACTAATAGTTGTTATGTTTACAGGGCGAATAAATGATGCTGCACGATGGATAAACATTGCGGGAATTCAGTTCCAACCAAGCGAATTTGCAAAGATGGCGGTTGTCATTGTAACCGCTTTTATCCTAAGCAAAGGTAGAACAGAAGATGGAGCTAACCCTAATGCTTTCAAAAACATCATGATTATTGCCGGTACAATCTGTGCCATCATTCTACCTGAAAACTTCTCGACTGCCTTTTTACTTTTTGGTGTGGTATTCTTAATGATGTACATCGGACATGTTCCACTAAAAAAATTAGGTATGCTTGTTGGTGGTTTGTTCAGTGTTGCTATTGTTGGAATTGCGTTCTTAATTGTAACAAAAGATATTGATGTACCTTTTATGCATCGTTTTGATACATGGCGAACACGTATTGAGAAATTTGTCAGCAACGAAGAAATTGCTGCAAGCGAATTCGATACAGACAAAGATGGACAGGTGGCACATGCTCGTATTGCCGTAGCAACTAGCCACATAATAGGTAAGGGACCTGGTAATTCTGTTCAACGCGACTTCTTAAGTCAAGCATTTTCCGACTTTATTTTTGCCATTGTTATCGAAGAATTAGGTTTATTAGGAGGTGCATTTGTTGTCTTCCTCTACATATGCCTTCTGATTCGGGTAGGAAGGATAGCGAAGCGGTGCAATCGAAGTTTTCCTGCCTTCTTAGTTATTGGCATTGGATTATTATTAGTTACACAAGCAGTGTTCAATATGATGGTTGCAGTTGGGTTGGCACCTGTCACCGGACAGCCATTACCCCTAATCAGCCGTGGTGGTACATCAACCATTATTAATTGTGTATATATCGGCATGTTGCTCAGTGTAAGTCGTTATACAGCTAGCATTGAGCAAGAAGAATTATTGCGCCAAGCAGAGGCCGCTCCCGAGAAATCGGCAGCAGTATTACTTGCCGAAGCTGTTTTAGCAGAAAGTCAAGCGCAAAGTGCAGAGGAACCCACATCCGAAGTGCTGAATAGTGATAGTGATTTTGAATAGATTATCGTATTAACATATATATAGCGATGAAGGAAACTAGAGTAATAGTGAGCGGTGGTGGTACAGGAGGACATATATTCCCTGCCATCAGTATAGCAAATGCTATTCGTCAATTACGCCCCGAAGCAAAGATTTTATTTGTTGGAGCCGAGGGCCGTATGGAAATGCAACGCGTACCAGATGCAGGTTACGAAATTGTAGGCTTACCCGTTGCTGGATTTGACCGCAAACGATTATGGCGTAATATTGGAGTCTTAATAAAATTGGTTCGTAGCCAATGGAAAGCTCGTAAAGTTATCAAGCAATTCAAACCTCAAGTTGCCGTAGGTGTAGGCGGCTATGCCAGTGGTCCGACACTAAAAATGGCAGCTATGATGGGAATTCCTACGCTAATTCAAGAGCAAAACTCGTACGCAGGAGTAACAAATAAATTGCTTGCCAAGCAAGCGAAAAAAATATGCGTAGCATACGAAGGTATGGAGCGTTTCTTCCCGCAAGAAAAGATTATCCTTACGGGCAATCCTGTGCGTCAAACATTGGTAACAGAGCAGATAAGCCGTGAAGATGCAGCTAAGCACTTCGGTTTGAATCCTAATCGCAAAACCGTATTGATTATTGGTGGCAGTTTAGGCGCTCGCACACTAAACGAAACCATGATTGCAAACTTAAACATGATACAAGCACACCCCGAAGTGCAATTCATTTGGCAAGTGGGAAAAATATACATCGACCAGGTGAAAGAAGCATTGAGAGCCTATTCTGGTGAACTTGTATGCAATTCACATATATCTACCATGCCTAATCTTTACGTAAGCGATTTCATCAAACACATGGAGTGCGCCTATGGTATAGCCGATTTGGTTGTTTCACGAGCAGGAGCTGGTAGTATTTCTGAATTCTGTTTGTTGGGTAAACCCGTTATTTTAGTGCCCTCGCCTAATGTAGCCGAAGACCATCAAACACAAAATGCTTTAGCACTGGTACGCCGCGATGCCGCATTGTATGTGAAAGATGTAGAAGCAAAAGAGCAATTGGTACAATTAGCGATAGACACGGTGAAGGACGATGATAAATTATTGGCGTTGAACAAAAATATTCTTGAAATGGCCTTACCCGACTCTGCTGAAATTATAGCAAAAGAGGTTTTGCGCTTGGCTGACGAAGAGAAAGCATAAATAAACAAAGAAAAACACAGATATAAAAACAGAAAAAGAACAGAACATGAACTTGAATGAAGTATTCTCAGTCTATTTTGTAGGAGCTGGCGGCATTGGTATGAGCGCCCTGATTCGATATTTCCTATCACAAGGTAAAATTGTGGCAGGATATGATCGTACTGCTACTCCTCTAACTCAAAAACTTATAGAAGAAGGTGCACAAATTCACTACGAAGACGACGTAAATCTAATCCCTGCATGCTGCAAACAAGAAAGTCACACTTTAGTGATTTATACGCCTGCTATACCTGACGACCATAAAGAGTTAACATTTTTCCGCAAAGGAAATTTCAACATACAAAAACGTGCGCAAGTATTAGGACTTATCACACGAAATAGTAAAGGTCTTTGCGTAGCTGGTACACATGGGAAAACAACTACTAGCACCATGGCAGCTCACTTATTGCACCAATCGTCAGTAAAATGTACAGCTTTCCTTGGAGGTATCAGCAAAAACTACGAATCGAACTTATTATTATCCCAAACAAGTCCATATACTGTTATCGAAGCTGATGAATTCGACCGTTCGTTCCATCACCTCACGCCTTGGATAAGTGTCATTACCAGCACAGATCCAGACCACTTGGATATTTATGGTACAAAAGAGGCCTACCTTGAAAGTTTCCGCCACTACACTACGTTGATTCAACCAGGTGGTGCACTTATTTTGCATACAAATTTAGAGATGAAACCCGACGTGCAACCCGGTGTAAAGGTATATACTTATAGCCGACACGAAGGCGACTTCCACGCAGAGAACATCTGTATTGGAGATGGCGAAATTATTTTCGATTTCGTTGCACCCGACACTCGGATTGACAACATACAGCTTGGCGTTCCCGTCAGTGTAAACATAGACAATGGCATTGCTGCTATGGCTTTAGCACACCTTGCCGGTGCTACAAACGAAGAAATCGCCCAAACCATGCAAAGTTTCAAAGGAGTGGATCGCCGCTTCGACTTCCGATTGAAGACAGCACAATATGCGCTATTGAGCGACTATGCGCACCATCCAGCCGAGATTATGCAAAGCTTGCGCTCTATGCGCCAACTTTACAAAGACAGAAAACTCACTGCAATTTTCCAACCGCATTTGTACACACGTACACGCGATTTTTACCGTGAATTTGCCGAAAGTTTGTCGCTGGCCGACGAAGTGATTCTGACAGAAATATATCCTGCACGCGAATTACCAATCGAAGGTGTTAGCAGTCAGCTTATCTATGATAACTTAAAACCGAATGTTGAAAAAACACTTTGCCGCAAAGAAGAGGTAGCAGCATTGTTGCAACGCAATAAAACTGAAATTGTCATCATTTTGGGTGCTGGCGATTTAGATAATTACATGCCTCTATTTGAGCGAATATTGAAAGAAAAGCATTCCAAACACTAAACTTGGCCTATGTTCAAACGAATATTACTCACCATATTGCTGTTGATAATATCAACTTACCTCGTAGTAGCTATCACTGCTTTCAATCGCAAGCCTGCCGATGCGCAATGCTTGGGAGTTGAACTTATTATTAGCGATAGCCTCAACGCCGATTTCATCACTATCGGTGAGGTAAAGAGTATGCTTAAACAGCAACAATTGACACCCGATGGAGAGCTTTTATCATCCATCAGTACCGATTCGTTGGAACAAGTTCTTGGTAAACATCCACTCATCGACCAAGTGGAGTGCTACAAAACGCCAAATGGAAATATCTGCGTTGAAGTAGCACAACGAATACCTATCATGCGCATTATGAGCAACAACGGCGAAAATTACTTTTTAGACAACAAAGGTATGCTCATGCCATCAAATACAAAATGTAATGCCTATCTACCTGTTGCTACAGGAAATATAAATAAGTCGTTTGCAACAAAGGAGTTACATAATTTTGCCTTATTTTTGCAGCAGAATCGCTTTTGGAATTCGCAAATCGAACAGATACATGTACTCCATAATCAAACCGTGGAGTTAGTACCAAGAGTAGGCAGCCACACCATCTACTTAGGCAAGCTAACACAAGTGGAAAACAAACTTGAACGAGTGAAACAATTCTATAAAAAAGCGCTAAACCAAGTAGGATGGAACAAATACTCGCGTATCAACGTAGAGTTTGAAAATCAAATCGTTTGTACCAAAGCGAATAATAGTAAGTAAGAAAGAAACTAATACATAATTATATGGCAACAAAAGACTTCATCGCCGCTATCGAGCTAAGCTCTTCAAGAATTGCCGGAATAGCCGGTAAAAAGAATTACGACGGCTCATTACAAGTGCAAGCCTATGCACAAGAAGATGCCGCAACCTTTATTCGTAAAGGCCTTATCTACAATGTAGATGTAGCCGCCAATGCACTGACATCCATCATCAATAAGCTACAAAGCCAATTGGGCAGTAAAATAGCCAAAGTATATGTCGGGGTAGGCGGACAATCAATGCATACTGTAAAAAACAGCATCAGCTGTACACTGAACGAAGGAGATAAGATTTCACAAGAGCTTATCGACGAACTATATGAAAAAAACGCTGCTACAGTTGGCGACGAAACAACTATCCTCGAAGTAGTGCCTCAAGAATATATTGCCGATAACCATACAGAAGTGAATCCTGTAGGTATCGTTGCTCAAAACATTACTGCACAATACATGAACATTGTAGCACGAAACATCTTGAAGAGCAACCTTGAGCGAAGCCTTGAGCAAGCCGGTATCACGATGGCCGACCTCATACTTTCACCTTTGGCACAAACAAAGTCTATACTTACAGATAGCGAAATGCGTTCTGGTTGTGCAATTGTAGATTTTGGTGCCGATACAACAACTCTTAGTATTTACAAAAACAATCTCTTACGTTTCCTTTGCGTATTACCATTGGGCATGAACAATGTTGTCAAAGATATATGCACTATGCAAATGGAAGAAGAGGATGCAAAATGGTTGCTTACTGAACATGGCAGTGCCATCTGCATGAACGATGAGGGTGAAAATCCGGCCACTTGCACCATGCCCGACGGACGTACGATTGCAATTAACAAATTGAATGATATAGTTGAAGCACGTATCGAAGAAATCTTGCAAAATGTAATCAATTTATTGCAAATGTCAGGCTATGAGGACAATCTCTTTGCTGGAGTTGTGTTGACTGGTGGCGGCTCGAATCTGCCAAATTTGGAAGAAGCCTTCAAAAAGAAAAGTGGCATTGAAAAGGTAAAGACTGCTAAGTTTACCTACTACACCGTTCATGGTGCAAACGAGTTGGCAAAGGATGGTACTACCGGCACGCTGATTGGTTTGCTGCTTTCTGGCAACGAAAACTGTTGCTTGCCCGAAGAGGAAAAGCCAATAGAGGTGGCAGAAGGACAACAAGGTGAACTCTTTGAAGAAGAGGTTATTAATGATCCCCCTATACAAGAGGTTAAAAATCCAAAAGAGGAAAAGACTAAGATAGAAGAGAAACCTAAGCCTACCAAACCACCACAGAAGCCTAATCTTTTCATACGATTCGTTGACAAAATTCAAGGTGAACTCTTT
>JAFYML010000202.1 GCA_017556595.1 Bacteroides sp. | reverse complement strand
TCGGTGAAGTACTCCTCGTTACTTTTTAGCAAGATGTATGGCTCTACGTTGTCTGTCCACACATGGCGGTCTTTACCATATTTATCGGCCAAAGCCATGGCGTCGAGAATATGCCCGATGCCCGAGTTGTACGATGCTAACACAAACTTTATGCGTTCCTCTTCGGGAATGTTAGCAAAGCTACGTGCCGTGCGTCCAAGGTACTTCACGGCTGCTTTTATGCTCTCCTCGGGGTTGTGCTCCATACCTTCGGGCATGCCGTTTGCTTTGGCGGTGGAAGGCATGAGTTGCATCAATCCTTTGGCGCCGGCCCACGATACGGCCGTCGAGTCGAAGTTCGATTCGGTGAACGCCAACGACGCTAACAATCGCCAATCCCAACCGATGGTAGGTGCATATTTCTTAAAAAGGTCGTCGTAGATTGAAATCTTCCCTTCGCTCACCGATAGCACGGGCGAGTGTGGCGAGCGTTTGCTTGTTTCAAAGTATCGCTTCATGCTAGCCGTATATTCCGGTCGAGTCATGCCCGCTTTATGCCATTCATCGGCTTTAGCGGCCAATAGCGGTTGGTCTTTTCTCACCGCCCACGAAGCTCGTTGGTCGAAGCTGATGGGAAGGTCAATGTTCAGGAAAGGGTAGTATGTTTTGTTCAGTCGTGCTATGTCGTTATCCGCCACGGTATAGTCAATCACCCCTTGCGCCACCTTTGTGATGAGGTCTTCCACCGATGTGCTATCATTCTCTACCAGCACAATCTCTATACCTCCACCCACTTCTTCGTTTAGGTTCAGTAAGCGTTCGTAATACTTTCCTGGCTTCACGTGCACCTGTTTGCCGATAAGCTCGGTCACATCCTTCACCACCTGTTGTTTGCCGTTTCTTCGTTGCACAATCACCTGATGTGTCACCACCTCTTCGCCGCAATATAGCAAGCTATCCTTTCCTCGTTTGGTGATGGGTAGGGTATAGGCAATCAAGTCGCCCTCGCCTTGTTGTAACATCTCTACGAGTTGTATCGGTGTGCGTGCCGTCTTTATGCGTAGCTTCACGCCTAACTCTTCGGCAAATTGCTGACTCAATTCATACTGATAGCCCATTTCTTGTCCGCGATAGTTGAAGTAGGTGGTCGAGCTATATAGCGTCAGCACCACCAGTTCGCCGCTATCCACGATTTGTATTAGGTCGTGTACGGGCACCATTTGTTTGGCGTTAGGTTTGCATCCAAAGGCAATGCAAACGATAATCGCCATTAGGCATCTACTATGAATGGTTCGTTTCATGATTTTTAAGTGACTAGCTACTAGTGACTAGTGATTAGCAATTAACTATTATCCGTTCTTTATCACTAATCACTTAACGCCAAACGCTAGTGTTTATTGAAGATTCTTCTTTACGTACATCGTTAAAATATCAATCGCTACTTGGTTGTTGCCACCTTCTGGTACAATCAAGTCGGCATAGCGTTTGCACGGCTCAATAAACTGATTGTGCATAGGTTTCAGCACCCCGATGTAGCGTTTCATCACATCCTCGGCGGTGCGTCCACGTTCAATGATGTCGCGTTGAATCACGCGAATCAGTCGTTCGTCGGCATCGGCATCCACAAACACTTTCAAATCCATCATGTTGCGCAGCTCTTCGTCGCATAGCGCCAAGATACCTTCAATGATGATAACCTCGCGCGGTTCTATGTGGATAGTTTCTGCTTGTCGCGTACAGGTGAGGTACGAGTATATGGGTTGCTCTATACACTTTCCGTTTCGTAAGTCGGCTACGTGTTGCGCCAACAAGCTCCATTCGAACGCATCGGGATGATCGAAGTTAATGTTTTGTCGCTCCTCTACGGGTACATGGCTACTATCCTTGTAGTACGAATCTTGCGGCAACACCACCACTTCGTTTTCGCCCAAACTCTCCACTATTTTTCTTACTACGGTCGATTTTCCCGAGCCTGTACCTCCGGCAATTCCTATAATTAGCATAAGTTATATATATATCGTTTTTTGCACTATCTTTTTGATAAGATAGGCTGCGCTTCGGAAATGCTCAAATAAATTTGGCATTTCTCTCGGCTTGCACTATCTTTGTGCCCAATTTCAGCATACAAATATAGGAATAATTCATAAAATAAAAAAGATGGTAAAACATATTGTTTTGTTTAAGCTAAAAGATTCGCTTTCAAGCGACGAAAAGATGCAAGTAATGACTAGTTTCAAACAAGCTATCGAGGCATTGCCCGCGCAAATTTCGGTGATTCGCCACATCGAGGTAGGTTTCAATATCAACCCAGCCGAGGCATGGGACATCGCCCTTTATAGCGAGTTCGA
The DNA here is from genome assembly GCA_017556595.1 of Bacteroides sp. GTDB lineage: Bacteria > Bacteroidota > Bacteroidia > Bacteroidales > Bacteroidaceae > Bacteroides. The sequence continues at coordinate 1,194 of JAFYML010000202.1, read as the reverse complement.
TTCGTTGGACGATGTAAAGACCTACGCCACACACCCAGCGCACGTAGCTGCTGGTAGCCTCTTGGCCGATGCAAAAGAGAGCCGCTCTTGTGTGGACTTTGAAATTTAAAATTTAAAAATTAGGAATTAACTATACAGATGAAAAAGATTGTTTCTTTTTTGATGCTATCGTTTATAGCGATAGCCACCTTTGCACAATTTCAAGAGCCGGTAACGTGGAATGTTAAGTTCGAAAAGCTATCCGATACCGAAGCCGAAATCAGTTTCGTTGGTCAGATTGAGCGCGGTTGGCATGTCTATTCTACCGACTTGGGCGATGGCGGCCCCATCTCTGCTACCTTCAATGTAGATAAGATTACGGGTGCTAAAGCCGATGGTGCTTTGAAGCCCGTAGGCAAAGAGGTATCAGCGTTCGATAAACTCTTCTCTATGCAAGTGCGCTACTTCGAAAAGCGTGCTCAGTTTGTGCAAAAGCTCACCCTTGAAGGTGGCCCTTACGAAGTGACCGGCTACCTTGAATATGGCGCTTGCAACGATGAAAACTGCTTGCCGCCTACACCCGTCGAATTCTCGTTCAATGGTCAAACAGAAGCCGTAGCAACTTCCGTTGCCGAAGCGCCCCAAGCGCCTCAAGAAGCGGTAGAGGAGACGCAAACTGCTACCGTTGAGGCTCCTTTTGCAGACAACCTTTGGACACCCGTTATCGACAAGCTACAAAGCTTTGGCACTACCGAGGTGCCTACCGACATCTCCCTTTGGGCCATCTTCATTGCCGGCTTCTTGGGCGGTTTTGTAGCGTTGTTCACACCCTGCGTGTGGCCCATCATTCCAATGACCGTTAGCTTCTTCCTCAAGCGCAACAAGAACGATAAAGCCAAAGGCATCCGCGATGCGTGGACATACGGTGCATCTATCGTCGTTATCTACGTAGCGTTAGGTTTGGCCATCACCTTGTTGTTTGGCGCTAGCGCTTTGAATGCCCTCTCCACCAATGCTGTGTTCAACCTTCTCTTCTGCTTGCTATTGGTAATCTTCGCCGCTTCGTTCTTTGGTGCGTTCGAAATCACCTTGCCGTCGAAGTGGAGTAACGCCGTAGATAGCAAAGCCGAGGCAACAACCGGTTTGCTCAGCATCTTCCTCATGGCCTTTACGTTGGCCTTGGTATCGTTCTCGTGCACCGGTCCTATCATCGGT
>JAFYML010000201.1 GCA_017556595.1 Bacteroides sp. | reverse complement strand
CGTCCGGCCACCTTCGATACGGTGGTGGGACAACGTGCGCTGACTACTACCTTGAAAAATGCCATTGCAACAGGCAAGTTGGCACATGCCTACCTGTTTTGCGGCCCGCGTGGTGTGGGAAAAACAACCTGCGCCCGTATCTTTGCCAAGACCATCAATTGCTTATCGCCCAATGCCGAAGGCGAGGCTTGCAACGAATGTGAATCGTGCCGAGCATTCAACGAACAACGCTCGTACAACATTCACGAATTGGATGCGGCTTCGAACAACTCGGTAGATGATATTCGTCAGTTGGTCGATCAAGTTCGCATCCCACCACAGATAGGTAAATATAAGGTGTATATCATCGACGAGGTTCACATGCTATCTACCTCGGCTTTCAATGCTTTCCTGAAAACATTGGAAGAACCGCCCCATCATGCCATCTTTATCTTGGCCACTACCGAGAAACATAAGATTCTGCCCACAATCTTGTCGCGTTGTCAAATCTACGATTTCAGTCGCATTGGCGTGGAAGACACCGTAGAACATTTGGCACACGTAGCTGCAAAAGAGGGTATTACGGCCGAACCTGAAGCGCTGAACGTAATTGCACTGAAGGCCGATGGCGGTATGCGCGATGCACTCTCTATCTTCGACCAAGTGGTGAGCTTCACCGGTGGGAATATCACCTATCAAGGTGTTATCGAAAACCTGAATGTGTTGGATTATGAGTACTATTTCCGCTTGACCGACTTCTTCCTAGAGAACCGAGTTACAGATGCACTCTTGTTGCTGAACGAAGTACTGACGAAAGGTTTCGATGCAAGTCATTTCATCAACGGGTTGGCTTCGCACTTGCGCAACCTATTGGTGGGAAAAGATGCCGCCACCTTGTCGCTCTTGGAAGTAGGTGCCTCTATCCGCACACGCTATCAGGTACAAGCACAGAAATGCCCGCTACCATTCCTATACAAAGCCATGAAGTTGTGCAACGATTGCGATTTGAACTATCGCGCCAGCAAGAACAAACGTTTGTTGGTGGAATTGACATTGATTCAAGTGGCACAACTCACCGTCGAGGAGGGCGATGTGTCGGGTGGGCGTAGCCCTAAGAAGCTATTAAAACCCATATTTACGCAGCCTGCGATGGCTCAGCCGTCGCAAGCCGCTCCAGTTGTTGTGCCCCAAACTACCGAGGCACAACCAACTACTGCACCGATTCATCAAATGCCCCAAGCCTTGTCTAAACCTTATACGGAGCAGCGTCAAAAGCCTATTCCAAACAAGGTTAGCGGCATCAGTGTTTCGATAAGACAACCCAAGCCCACGCAACAACCTACTAATGCGGCAACAGCAGTAACCACACAAGCGCAACCGCTACAAAACGAGCCGTTCGACGAAACAAAGCTGAACTTCTGTTGGCAACAATATGTTGCAGCAATGCCGAAAGAACAGACGGCTATGGCCAAACGCATGCAGATAATGCGCTTGAGTTTGCGTGGTGGCACGCAGGCAGAGGTCGAGGTGAACAACGAAATTGTGAGCAAAGAACTTGCTGCTTTATTGCCTGATGTTCAGGCTCGTTTGCAGAAAGAACTTAAAAACAGCCAATTGAAGATTAACATCAAGATGGTGGTGATGCAACAAGAAGATTTGGCCGTTGGTCCGCGCGAGAAGTATGTTGTAATGGAGCAGAAAAATCCGGCGTTGCGCGATTTGAAAAATCTGTTTAAGCTTGAACTTTCGTAGTATTTGCGTTGTTATGTTATTTAGACAACTTACAAATTAAACGTTTTGTTGCGCTTATATGAATGTTGAATCAATAAATCTTGTACTTTTGTACTATCAAATTTGAATAATTTTAAATATTAAAAGTTATGGCTTACGTAATTAATGACGATTGTATCGCTTGCGGTACTTGTATCGATGAGTGCCCAGTTGGCGCTATCTCTGAAGGTGATAAGTATTCAATTGATCCAGACGCTTGCACAGAGTGTGGTACTTGTGCAGATGTTTGTCCATCTGAAGCTATTCATCCAGAATAAATACAATCAAGGAATGAAAAAGAAAAGGCTCGGCAGATTTGCCGAGCCTTTTTTCTATGGTTACGTTCGTTGATTACTTCAATAATGCCAATGCTTCTTTGATGCGGCGAATAGCTTCTACGATGTTTTCGTCGCTGGTAGCATAGCTCATGCGGATGCATTCGGGGGCGCCAAATGATGTGCCGCCTACGCAAGCCACGTGACCAACTTCGAGCAAGTACATTGCCAAATCGTCGGATGAGTTGATGGTGTGGCCATTGGCGCTCTTACCAAAGAATGAACTACACTTGGGGAAGAGGTAGAAGGCGCCTTCGGGTACGTTTACTTCGAAACCGGGTACTTCCTTTGCCAACGATACAATCAAGTCGCGACGACGTTCGAATGCTTGGCGCATTTGCTCAACAGGCTCTTGTGTGCCGGTGTAAGCTACTTCTGCTGCTACTTGTGATACTGAACATGGACCGGAGGTGTACTGGCCTTGCAACTTGTTTACTCCCTTTACAATCCATTCGGGACCGGCAATGAAACCAATGCGCCAGCCTGTCATGGCGTATGCCTTAGATACTCCGTTCACAATGATGGTACGCTCCTTCATGCTGGGGAATTGTGCAATGCTTTGGTGCTTGCCAATG
>JAFYML010000200.1 GCA_017556595.1 Bacteroides sp. | reverse complement strand
GGTCACATGAACTTCTCTACGGTCGAAGCATTTGTGGATGCCGCCGAAGCTACTGGACACAGCCTCTTTGGACACACTCTGGCTTGGCACTCGCAACAAAGTCCGGCCTACTTGAACTCGTTGCTTAAACCTAAACGTGTGAAACCAGAATCGGGCGAAACATACGAAAAGGAAGACTACTATTGCAATTTTAAGACAGTAACTTCTTTCGATTATTGGAACCAAACCCCTGAAGGCGCATCCATTACAATTGAAAACAGTGGTTTAAAGGTGTATAATCCATCGGTAACAGAAGTGAATTGGAATTTCCAATATCACATAGCCAATGGTATTCCATTGGAAGCAAACGACTATAAACTTACATTCCGTATCAAAGGTTCGCAAGCTGGTTCTATCGTGGCTTGCTTAGGTAGTTGGGGAGATGGTAATTATCCCGGAACAGCACTGAATTTTACCACAGAGTGGAAGAATGTGTCTGTCTCTATAAATAAAGTACCAGCTACGAATGATGGTTTTATCATGCTTCAATCGGGTAGCTATGTAGGAACATTCGAAATAGAATGGGTGAAAGTTGCACACGACGACTTTAAAGAAGAGTTTGAAACCAAGGAATACTTAACGAATGGCGATGCCGAAGGAAGCGACTACTCATGCTTCAAGAAGCAGGAAGTCGGTGTAGGCATTGCCGCGGCAACAGTTACAGAAATGGGCAAGGGTTTTGGTGGAACTGGTCGTGCCTATATGGTAAATGCTACCACCGGTGGCGATGGTAACGATTGGGATGCGCAATTCTTCATTACATGGCCCACAGAGTTAGAAATGGGAACGGAATATACATTTACCATGAAATATCGTGCCGATAAAGAAGCTAGTGGCGATTCGCAACTGCACACCACTCCGGGTAATTATGTATCGGGAAATGCTATCGGCAGTTTGGATTTTACTACTCAATGGAAAACCATCGAATATAAAGGTGTAGTAAACGATCCGTCGGCACGCACCATTGCTTTCAATCTATGGAAAACAAAAACACCAAATGTATATTATTTCGATGATATTTCCTTCTCTACGACTAGATCGAAAAATACCATTCCACTTACGGCAGAAGAGAAAAAAGATACGCTCATTTGGGCAATGGAAAACTTTATTTCGGGCATGATGAAAGCCACCAAGGGTAAGGTGAAAGCATGGGATGTAGTGAACGAGCCTATTTCGGGAAGCGATAATAATGGTGACGGATACTACGACCTATGGTCTGTTCGTAATAATCCTAACGATTCACACTTCTATTGGCAAGACTACATGGGCGACGAAGAATATGTGCGCTCGGCCGTTAGATTGGCACGCAAATACTTCGAAGCCAACGGAGGAAATCCTTCCGATTTGAAACTCTTCATCAACGATTATAACCTTGAATCGGATTGGGACGATAATAAGAAACTCAAATCTATGATTCATTGGATTGAAGTGTGGGAATCGGATGGCGTGACCAAGGTTGATGGTATTGGTACACAGATGCACGTGTCGTGCTATGCTAATGCGAATACACAAGCTTCTAAAGAACGCGCTGTAGAAAACATGTATCGCTTGATGGCAGCTACCGGAAAGCTGGTGAGAGTGTCCGAATTGGATATGACCTACATCGATGCAAGTGGTAACGAGGTAGCAACCGAAAATATGACCGCGGCACAACATCAAGCCATGGCCGATTACTACACCTTCATCGTGAAGAAGTATTTCGAAATAGTTCCCGAAAACCAACAATACGGCATTACACATTGGAGTCCTACCGATAATGGTTGGCGTGGAAATACTCCTGTTGGCTTGTGGGATACAAATTATAATCGCAAACAAGCATATTACGGATTTATAGAAGGCTTTAAGTAGCCCTTTTATGCTATAAAACACAGATAATTAAGTTATTGTAATATCAATGATAACACGATTTTGCTTTGTGTATGATTGATGAAAACTATTTTACTGAAAAATAGTGTTTTATAACATGAAAAAAAGTTGCTTGTATATAGCGATAATATGAAGAAACTAATTATATTTGCACCCGAAATATCATGGAAATGCAAAAGAATAATCTAAACACCCCCTTAGCTAATAACCACATATCGGTAGATTGTGTGGTGGTAGGTTTTGATGGCGATCGCTTGAAAGTGTTGTTAATCAAGCGAGTAGGGGATGATGATGGCTTCGCTTTCCACGATATGAAGCTGCCTGGAAGCTTGATTTATAAAGACGAAGACTTGGATGGAGCCGCAATGCGTGTGCTTAGCGAACTCACCGGGTTGAAGAATGTGGACTTGATTCAATTCAAAGCTTTTGGTTCTAAAAATCGCACAAGCAATCCCAAAGATGTTCGTTGGTTAGAGCGTGCTCAAAAAGCACAAGTCGAAAGTATTGTGACTATTGCCTATTTGGCTTTGGTGAAGATAGACCGTGCTTTGAGTCGTAACTTGGAAACTTTCCAAGCCGATTGGGTAGCATTGGACGATATACAGGATTTGGCGTTCGACCATAACCTTATCATCAAAGAGGCTTTGGTGTATATTCGTCAATATGTTGAAAGCAATCCTGCCGCATTGTTCGAGCTCTTGCCCCGCAAGTTCACCGCTTCGCAACTCCGCACCCTTTATGAACTGATATACAACAAAACGATAGATGTGCGCAATTTCCATAAAAAAATTGCCTTGATGGATTATGTTCTTCCGTTGGAAGAGCGTCAGCAGGGAGTGGCTCATAGAGCGGCTCGCTATTATCGTTTTGATAAAAAGCTATATAATAAGACAAGACGTTAAGTATTAATTATAATTAATAGAAAAATATATGTATTTATTAGGTTATGACATTGGTAGCTCGTCAGTTAAGGCGTGCTTGGTAGAAGCCGAAAGCGGTAAGTGCGTATCATCGGCATTCTTCCCTAAAACAGAAGCTCCTATCATTGCAGTTAAGCCAGGTTGGGCTGAACAAAACCCTGAAAGCTGGTGGGAAAACTTGAAATTGGCTACAAAGGCTATTATGGCCGAAGCTGGTGTAACAGGTGGTGAAATCAAGGCTATCGGTATCTCTTATCAAATGCACGGTTTGGTGTGTGTAGATAAGGATATGCAAGTATTGCGTCCTGCAATCATTTGGTGCGACTCTCGCGCTGTGCCTTATGGCCAAAAAGCATTCGAAACATTGGGCGAAGAAAACTGCTTGTCACACTTGCTCAACTCTCCAGGTAACTTCACCGCTTCTAAGTTGGCATGGGTGAAGGAACATGAACCTCAAATTTACGAAAAGATTTATAAGATCATGTTGCCGGGCGACTATATCGCAATGCGTTTGACCGACGAAATCTGCACAACTGTTTCAGGTCTTTCTGAAGGTATGTTCTGGGATTTCCGCAACAACTCATTGGCAACATCCTTGATGGATTACTATGGTTTCGACCACTCGCTTATTCCTGATATTAAGCCTACATTTGCTGAACAAGGTCGTGTAACAGCTAAGGCAGCCGAAGAATTGGGCTTGGCAGCAGGTATTCCTATCACTTATCGTGCAGGTGACCAACCAAATAATGCAGTGTCGTTGAACGTATTCAACCCAGGTGAAATTGCTTCAACTGCAGGTACATCGGGCGTTGTATATGGTGTAAACGGTTCAGTAAACTACGATCCAAAATCACGCGTAAATACCTTTGCACACGTTAATCACACCGACGAAAAAACACGTTTGGGTGTATTGCTTTGCATCAATGGTACAGGTATCTTGAATTCATGGGTTAAGCGTAACATTGCTCCCGAAGGCATTTCATACAACGAAATGAATATCTTGGCTTCGAAAGCTCCTATCGGTAGCGACGGCGTTAGCATTTTGCCTTTCGGTAACGGTGCAGAACGTATGTTGGAAAACAAAGAAATCGGTTGCTCTATCCGTGGTTTGAACTTCAACATCCACTCTAAGCAACACATTATCCGTGCAGCACAAGAAGGTATCGTATTCTCATTCAAGTATGGTATCGACGTTATGGAACAAATGGGTATCAAGGTGAAGAAGATTCACGCTGGTCATGCAAATATGTTCCTTAGCTCAATCTTCCGCGACACATTGGCAGGCGTAACCGGTGCTACTATCGAACTTTACGATACAGACGGTTCTGTAGGTGCAGCTAAGGGCGCAGGTATGGGTGCAGGCATCTATAAAGACAACAAAGAAGCATTTGCATCTTTGGAAAAATTGGATGTTATCGAACCTAACCGTTCTAAGGCTCGCGAATATGCCGATGCATACGAACGTTGGAAATACCGTTTGGAAAAATCAATGAGCAAATAATAGAGATAAATAATAATTTTTATTTTAAACCTGTAGTCAGGTGGCAACACCTGGCTACCTTAACAAAACCAAAAAATTATGGCACAAAAAGAGTATTTTC
>JAFYML010000199.1 GCA_017556595.1 Bacteroides sp. | reverse complement strand
CAACCGAATATCATAAAGCCAACGGCTGCAAACTTAGCCGATGCAGGCATACCCAAATAGAAGGGAGAGATACCCAATTCGTCGAAACCGGGAATATAGTTCAAATGATTATTGAACCAAGTTTCCAAATTGCTTCCCATAAATGCCTCGGTCACAGCATACCAGTTGATTGCTGCACCCACAAGCATTACCACACCGGACAAGAGTGCGGTGAAACGCACACCCATCTTGTCGAGGATGATACCGGCAAAAATAAGGAAGAAGACAAATACATTCAAAAAGGTTTCAGATCCTTGCATTGTTCCGAATGCAGTAGAGTCCCAACCACGAGTAGATTGCATCAAATCTTTAATGGGAGAAAGAATGTCCATAAAGATATAAGCAAAAAACATGGCCATTGCCAACAAAAGCAAGGCCGTCCAACGCAAAGCGGCAGAATCGCGCAATGTTGTTTGTACTTTCATAGATGTTGTCATAGCTATTCTATTAAAACAGCAAGCGGGATTGCACAACAGCTTGCGCAATCCCGCTTAACTATTGGGTTTGTCTTTAAATACTAATGATTAGTTTGAAGCAGAATCGGTTGCTGCTGTAGGCATTTCCAATACCGGTGCATCTGAGCTAAGAGGCATAGAATACGGATTGGTTGCTGCTTCTTCTTGTGCTTGCTTCATAATAGCACTTTGTTCTACTGCTTTGTTAGAAGGAAGTGTGTAAGCAGAAAGAATACTGAAAATAACCATCAAGCCAGCCAAAGTCCAAGTTGTTTTTTCCAAAAAGTCTGCTTCTTTACGCACACTAAAAATTTTGTTTGATGATGCGAAGGCCGATGAAAGACCGCCTCCTTTTGACTTTTGAATCAGCACAATGAGGCACATCAGTACCGACACAATCACCATTGAAATAATTAAAATAAGATACATTGTTATTGTTTAAATTTAGCGTTAATAATCAATCTTTCTAAAAATCTGATTTGGTCTGCAAAGTAAGCATTTTTTTTTGGATAATTCAAACTTAATTTCCTTATAATTTCAATAGCCTTATCATATCGCTGCTGTTTTACATAAATTTTGGCTAAAGTCTCGGTAAAACAGGTCTCGTCAAGCTCGTCCGACTCTGTTTGAACAGCAGGCTTGATATCTGACAAATCGAGCAAACCCGATGACTTGGCGGAAGCAGCATCGGTCTCCTTGTCCGCACTTTCCGACTGTTCGATGAAGTCATCAATCAGGTTTTGTCCTTTCAATAGATTTGGTTCGTTTGCTGCTTCGGAGGTGGTTGTTTGCTCGTCACCTTCATTCATCAGATAGGTGGTATAGTCAATCGCATAATCCATCTCGATGGTATCGTTCTCTTGAACTTCGCTTGGCACTGTTGCCAAAAAGGCATCAATCAACGACAATGTTCTATCGATAGAAACATCTTCCAATGCTTGTTGAGCTGATTGAGTAGCAGGCTTTAATGCTTTTAATGCGAATGTTCCACCCTCTATCAGTTGGAAAAGCATTAAACGATTAGGAATATAGATAATTGTTCTACGCAATTCCTCGCCAAAAGAGGGGTCGCGCAAAATGTATAAGTTCTTCAACAAGAGCAAACGGGCTGCTTGAAAATAGGGATAACGAGAGACTAAATTGCGCAACTCGTACAAAGAGTCCTTATCTAATGCTTCAGGATGCTGAATCCAATATTGTACATTCCCAATAGCCATACGCATTACCAATTTGCTACAGTTGAATTGAATATTTGCTCGGTAATCTCTTTCACCATTTCACCTATCAATTGGTCTTGAACTTCGGTCAGCAATTGAGTAGAATCATATACACGATAGGCCGAGAATTGGCGCTCAAAGTCTTCGTCATGATTTGTATTGTTCACATAAACCACATTGATGGTAACGGTTAGTTTCACTTTCGAAGAATAACCATCGGCAGCAACCGACTCATTATACTGGTTGTATCCTATAATCTCACCCGAGATTTCCAAGTCGCCACCATTATCCACCAATTGCAAACGAGTTTGCTGGATAAACATATCCTTAAGTTCTTGGTTGAACTCGACTGCCAACGGAGCATATACATACTCTGCCCTATTAGGGAATTCGGCTATGGAGATAGTCTTCACCTTATTATAATCAATAGAACTGATAGGAGCCAAACCCAACGATATGCTACAACCATTGAGTGTAAACAAAGCTACTAAAGCGACAAATGACCTTAATATATAGTTAATCCAAGCCATATTCCTTGAGTTTTCGATAGAGTGTTCGTACTGAGATATTCAATTCTTCGGCGGTTTGCTTTCTGTTTCCGCGATATTTCTTCAACACATTAAGTATTGCTGTCTTCTCCACATTTTCCAAGATAGAATCGTCCTCGATATATTCCTCGGTATCTTGATAATCGATGATTGGAGACGTTTTTGTCTTTTCGGGAGCAACTGGAGTAAGTAATTGTGCGTCGGCAGTGTAATAGGAAACGCCTTGAGTAGGCTTCCCTTGGTTAGACATGATGTCGTGCACCAACTTCTTCAATTCGGTAACATCTTGTCGCATATCAAATAACACCTTGTACAGAATCTCGCGTTCGCTTTCAAATGTTTTCGAATCGTTCGAAACCAACAAGGCCGGTAAGTTCGAAGAGAGGTTAGCTTTAGGCAAGTAACTATCCAACACTTCTGCATTAATTTCTCTATTGGTTTCGATAATTGAGATTTGTTCTGTGATATTCTTTAATTGGCGTACATTTCCTGGCCAACGATAAGCTTGCAATAGTTCTTTAGCATCGTCGGTCAACTGAATGCTTGGCATGCGGTACTTCTCGGCAAAATCGGAAGCAAACTTTCTAAACAACAAGTGGATGTCGCTTCCACGTTCGCGCAAAGGTGGTATTTGAATGGGAATAGTATTTAAACGATAATACAAGTCTTCACGGAAACGTCCTTCTGAAATAGCTTTGGTAAGGTTGGCATTGGTTGCAGCAACGATACGAACATCGGTCTTTTCAACGGTAGATGAACCAACTTTAATAAACTCGCCACTCTCCAACACTCGCAACAAACGTGCTTGGGTGGACAAAGGAAGTTCGCCCACTTCGTCCAAGAAGATAGTACCTCCATTAGCCTCGCCAAAGTAGCCTTTACGTTCGCCAATAGCGCCTGTAAACGCGCCTTTTTCATGGCCAAACAATTCGGAATCGATAGTACCTTCGGGTATGGCACCACAATTCACCGCTATGTATCGACCATGCTTGCGTCGGCTAAATTGGTGGATAATCTGCGGAAAGCTCTCCTTTCCCACTCCACTCTCTCCAGTTATCAACACAGAGAGATCGGTAGGTGCCACTTGAACAGCAACATCTATTGCGCGAAGTAATGGAGGATAGGTTCCAATAATCTCGAAACGTTGTTTTATTTGTTGGATTTCCGGCTTTACCATGCTTATGCTTCGTCTGGATTGTCAAGTTTTAACTTGTCGCTATCGTCACGCTTTTCGTAATATTGTTTTCTAAGCGGATTTCTATGTGCATACTTATCGCGACAACGATTGCGATATACATCAATGGCAACATAGATTGCTTGACGGAAAGAGTCTTCTTTAGCTACACCCTTACCAGCAATGTCGTATGCTGTTCCATGTGCAGGAGAGGTGCGTACAACCGGCAATCCTGCAGTAAAGTTCACACCATCGTCCATAGCCAATGCTTTGAATGGTGCCAAACCTTGGTCGTGATACATGGCCAAGATACCATCGAAATGGGTATAATTATCAGAACCCATGAAACCGTCAGCAGGATATGGGCCAAAGCATTGAATACCCTTATCAACCATTTCTTGTATGGCCGGAATGATGATTTCTTCTTCTTCCTTACCCAACAAACCGCTATCGCCGGCATGAGGATTCAATGACAATACGGCAATGCGAGGAGCACTTATTCCGAAATCTTGCTTCAATGATTCGTAGAAGATTGCTATCTTTTCGGTTATCAACTCTTTTGTTATATGTGAAGCAATCTGACTTACGGGCAAATGACCTGTAACCAATGCTACACGGAAATCACCTTTCATCAAAATCATCAAAGCCTTTTGAGATGCATCTCCCAATTTTTGTTCAATATATTCTGTATGACCGGGGAACGAGAAATCTTCTGACTGAATGGTATGCTTATTAATTGGAGCTGTAACAATAACATCGATCAATCCCTCTTTATACTCTTCGATAGCCTTTTCCAAAGCGGCAAAAGCGGCCTTACCCGATTCTGCATCGGCCTTTGCGAACTCTACCTTCACTTCATCGTCAGAACAATTAACGATGCTCATTCTTCCTTCTTGAGCTTCGGAAGCAGAATTTACGATGCTAAAATTAGTAGGCAACTCGAAAGCCTTACGATGGTAAGCAGCTACTTTGGGAGAACCATACACGATAGGTGTACATAGTTCGAACATTAACGGTTCGGCAAAAGTCTTTAAAATCACTTCATAGCCAACTCCGTTTATATCTCCTTGAGTTATGCCAATTCTTATCTTATTATTTCCCATTCTATATATCTTGTTAATATTTACTTGATTGAATCATTGGCTTGAGAAGCGTCCACACCCGGCAATCTCAAAGTATAGAGTGAAGCCTCCATTTGGCGAATCAAATCGCGTTTGCGTGTATCGGGCGAATAAACGAACACTTCTGCCACAACCACTCGATTGTTTATGGTATCTACACGAGCATGCGAAACAAATGGGCCACCCATCATGTCGGCCTTCACACGCCATAAGCCGCGTGCTTCAAGCGCATATTGGCCTTGAACGTTCAATCCCTTAACCTTAGTCATCAACGTATCTGTTTCCATATACATACCTTCGCGTGCACCAGGAATATTTACACGCATAACAGAGTCGCGCTTATGTGTGAAGTACTCTTTTGTAAATGTATCGTATGCAGTATAAGGGTATGAATAGATTACAAAGTTACGATCGCGAGTCGCTGTGTTTGTACCAAACCAATAGAAGTCTTTACCTTCCTTGAACGAAGATAATTCGCCCGATACCCATACATCGCAATCGAACATTTCCTTTACCTTATTTGAAATAAACTCGCTATGATTGTTTTCCAAGATTTGCATCTGGCGGTTCATTTCTTGCGTAGTGAAGTAATCGATAATCTTATTGGTATTTTCAGTGATGAAGCCACCCAAAGAAGCCTCGGTAGGAGCTTGAATAGTAAGAATAGCTTGAGGGGCTGCATAAACATCTTTGGCAGCACTCATTTTTGGTTGAGTATAGCGAGTTTCATCGACTTGCACTATAATAATATTACGTACCAACTTTAATGTTGAATCGAAATTAGTTGGGTCGGTAAACATGATACGGAACGAACGTTCTGAT